>NZ_CANRIC010000050.1:0-16479 GCF_947630565.1 uncultured Paenalcaligenes sp. | reverse complement strand
CAACAGTTGCATGGGGGTAATGGGTGAGTAAAACCATCAGCTTTAGACAGGAAATACGTGATTTTTTCGTTTTTCTACGTAAGCCTCGTCTTAGTCCTCGTTTAGCCCAACAGGATCTAGGCCATGGTTGGCATACCGATTGGACGAATGGGCTGGGTGTTAAGCGCATACTGCAATGGGCGGCGTTGCTATGGCTTATTAATATGACAGTTTTTGGTCCATTAGCAGCATCAGTTGCAACCTCATCTGGCGCACAACATAAGCTTGATTTTACAAATATCCCCTGGAAACAAGCCATTATCTGGGCTCCGCTTATTGAGGAAATGGTGTTCAGATATGTGCTGCGCCGACCCTCACAATTTCTGTGGGTCTTACCCGTTACTATTTGGTGTTTGTTTAATGGGCCACAAACCATCACGGTTTCGTTGTTATTAGTGGTGGTCGTTTTATTATATTTTCGGCCCTCCGTAGGAGGCGATAAGCGTTCCTTATTTACTGCAGTTGCTTTAGGTAAGGCATGGCCTAGACGATGGTATAAAATCTATGCTCGTCATTTTGGTTGGGTTTTTTATGGCTCAACTATCTTGTTTGCGACCTTACACCTTTATAACTTTAAGTTTAGTCAGATCAACCTGTGGATGCTGCCTTTGTTAATTTTGCCGCAGTTTTTTACTGGTTTGGTTCTAGCTTGGCTGCGCGTACGACGTGGTATTGGCGCCAGCATTATTTTGCACGCGGTATTTAATTCAGGTCCTTTACTTTTGATTATGACCATTGTGAGTTTGATGCCCGAAGCCGCCCTGTAAGTCGGTATAATATGCTGACTTTTATTTATTATTCTTTTATTTCTTAGGAACGCTATGTCACTTCAATGCGGCATTGTTGGTCTGCCCAACGTCGGTAAATCTACTTTGTTCAATGCGCTGACCAAGGCCGGTATCGCTGCGGAGAACTATCCTTTTTGCACGATTGAGCCGAATGTGGGCGTGGTAGAGGTCCCTGATCCTCGATTAGTCCCTTTAGCCGAAATTGTTAAACCAGAGCGTGTATTACCCGCTGTGGTTGAGTTTGTGGATATTGCCGGTCTGGTCGCGGGCGCCTCCGAAGGCGAGGGTCTAGGCAACCAGTTTTTAGCTAATATCCGCGAAACAGACGCGATTGTGCATGTGGTACGTTGTTTTGAGGACGAAAACGTCATACACGTATCGGGTAAAGTCGATCCTATCGCAGATATTGAGGTTATTCATACAGAATTAGCTTTAGCTGACTTAGCCAGTGCTGAGCGTGCTTTGCAACGCAATCAACGTACCGCTCGTTCTGGTGATAAAGATGCCATACGCTTATGTAATGCATTAGAGCGTATTATCGAGGCTCTAGGCGAAGGCACGCCAGTGCGTGCATTAAGTTTTGATGAGAACGAGGAATTAGCGATTAAGCAGTTCTGTTTCATTACAGCTAAGCCAGCCATGTATGTTGCAAACGTCAAAGAGGATGGCTTTGAGGATAATGCTTACTTAACCCTAGTCGAAGAATACGCCGCTAAAGAAGGTTCCCCCGTTGTTGCGGTATGTGCTGCGGTAGAGGCCGACATTGCTCAATTAGACGATGAGGATAAATCAGTGTTCCTCGAGGATATGGGAATGGATGAGCCGGGTTTAAATCGTGTTATTCGTGCTGGTTATAAATTGTTAGGCTTGCAAACTTACTTTACTGCAGGTGTTAAAGAGGTTCGAGCGTGGACAATTAGTGTTGGGGCTACCGCCCCACAGGCAGCAGGTGTTATCCATACTGATTTTGAGCGCGGGTTTATTCGTGCCCAAACGATTGCCTATGATGACTATATTCAATTTAAAGGTGAACAGGGCGCTAAAGAAGCTGGAAAAATGCGTGCAGAGGGTAAAGAATACATCGTACAAGATGGGGATGTATTGAACTTCTTGTTCAACGTTTAAATGTAGCTGATCGGTGACAAAAAGACCGCCTAAAGGCGGTTTTTTTGATATAGATCATGCTTTAAATAAAGTTCCCTACAGCTATTGTTTTGAGAGAAACCGAGTTTAGGTTTAGATGATGTAATAAAAGTGGCTTGTAGCTTGGGTTTTCCTTGGTTTTTCTCTACGTTTTAAGTTTAAATAGTCTAGGCTTTAAATAATTAAGGGGAATATGCTTAAAACCGTGGGGTAGTTAGATGCAGATACCAAAGCATGATAAAAATAAGGTAATCGATAGTTACAAAATTTATGGCTCCTATAGGAGATAGCTATGTTTGCTTTACGTTTATCAGCCGTGCTCTTGTCAATGGGCTTGATGGCATCTGCTTCAGCGCAGTCAGTGCGCAATGAACCTGTACAACCCATTGCACCCCATGAAGTCACCGATCCAGCCAAGGTCGAGCTTGGAAAAAAACTGTTCTTTGATCCACGTTTATCAAAGTCCGGTTTTATTTCCTGTAACTCCTGTCACAACATGAGCATGGGTGGGTCTGATAACCTAAAGACCTCCATTGGCGATCGTTGGCAGCAGGGTCCCATTAACTCGCCCACTGTTTTGAACTCCAGTTTGAACCTAGCCCAGTTCTGGGACGGTCGTGCTAAGACCCTTAAAGACCAAGCTGGCGGTCCCATTTCAAACCCTCTAGAAATGGGCTTTACTCACGAGCTAGCCGTAGAGGTATTGCAGTCTATTCCTCAGTACGTAGAAGAGTTTAAGGTCGTGTATGGCAAAGAAGACTTTACCATCGAAGAAGTGACTGATGCGATTGCTGTGTTTGAAGAAACACTTGTTACTCCTAATGCCCGTTTCGACCTTTGGTTGAAGGGTGATGACAAGGCTCTGACCGACCAAGAACTAGAAGGCTATATGCTCTTTAGAAACAGTGGTTGTGTGGCCTGTCATAATGGGGTGAACTTGGGTGGTTCTTCTTTCCAGAAAATGGGTGTAGTAGAGCCCTATCAAACAGATAACCCAGCCGAAGGACGTAGTGCTGTGACTGGTATTGATGCAGACCGTTTTAACTTCAAGGTGCCCACCCTACGTAACGTAGAGCTCACTTATCCTTACTTCCACGATGGTGCGGTTGATACCTTGACTGAAGCGGTTGATATTATGGGACGTCTGCAACTAGGTCGTCACTACACCGAAGAAGAAAACGCAAGTATTGTGGCATTCTTGAAAACCTTAACAGGCGAACAGCCCGAAATTGTATTGCCTATTTTGCCACCATCTCACGATAACACTCCACGTCCTATTCCTTTCGACGAATAATTCAGTAGTAGGCAAACACAAAAAAGCCGAACCCAATAGGGTTCGGCTTTTTTGCTAGGCCGTATTTGCTCGGTTTTTAAGATCACTAGGGCTGCGGTCTGGTTGCTGCTGAATTTGATAGCCCATCCATAAGCTGCGGGCAATGCGCTGGGCAAAGATCCAAGCCTGTTGGCCTAATTCTGTATTGGGTTGTTGTTGGCAAGTTTTTTCAAATAGATCCAGCCACTGATCAAATAAATCGGCACTTAAATCAGGTAAGGCCGCGTGCTTCATCATGGGAGAGCCGTTAAAGTCGGCTGTTTTTAAAAGTAAAGAAGACCAAAAGCTGACCATGGTATTCAGATGCTGAGGCCAGTCTTGAATGTGTCGATTAAAAACAGGTCCTAGGTTGGGGTGTTGACGAATTTCACCATAAAAGTCATCAACCAATTGGGCTATTTCGTCACGGGTGCAAAGCGGGGTATCCATAATCATTATCCTGTGTTTTATTAAAGGCGTGGACTAAGCTAACTCTACCAATTATTATGCTTTTTGGTGTTATTTCTGGTATTAACTAGGTGGTTGATTTAGGCAATATCATCTACACTATACATTGTTATTTATGCGTTAAGCGGAGAAGTCAATGAGCGCTGAGTTCCATACCATTACTGAATTATTTTCAGTGGCACCACAACTACACCCTGATGACATGCAAGCCGCCGCAGATGTGGGCTTTAAAAGTGTCATTATAAACCGTCCTGATTTTGAGTTAGATCCGACGCAGCCAGAGTCTGCCATTATGATGGCCGCTGCCGAAAAAGCCGGGTTGGTTGTGCGTTATCAGCCAGTGGTCTCAAGCCAGATTTCGTTAGATGACGTGTTGGAATTTAAACAGCTTTATACCGAATTACCTAAGCCAGTTTTGGCTTATTGTCGTAGCGGTGCGCGTTGTGCACATTTATATCAATTAGCGCAACAAAATTGATTTTAATCAAAAGTAAACAAGAGTGAACTTGCTGGCTTAGGTCGCTCGTATTATTCTTAAATTATTCCTTCATCATTGGGGCAGACCATGTTTAAAAAAATTCTTATTCCTACTGACGGTTCAACCTTATCAGCACAGGCTGCTAATAAAGGGGTGTCATTTGCTCGTCAAATTGGTGCCGAGGTTGTCGCTTTGCACGTTACTCAGCCTTTCGCCGCTACGGTAGGTTTTGACGGGATGGCTGCAGCGTATGCTATTACTGACGAAGACTACGAAAAAACAGCTTCTCAGCAATCAAATAAATATATTCAAGCTGTTTTAGACCGTGCAGAAACAGCAGGCGTTAAAGCCACTTCACGCTCTATTTCTAACTTTAACGTGGCTGATGCCGTATCTACGGCAGCTGCCGAAGAGGAATGTGACTTAATTTTTATTGGTAGTCATGGTCGCAGCGGCTTATCCCGTTTATTGTTAGGTAGCGTGACAGCAAAGGTGCTAAATTTAGCTCCTTGCGCAGTATTAGTGTATCGCGTGAAAGATAACTAAGCGTTTTAAGCTATAGTAAAAACCTGTTGCCTGCAAAAAGGCGACAGGTTTTTTTTATTCTTGAGGGCAGAGTTATGCTGGAGTTCAAAATTGATTTTCCTGACGCGTTAATTGATATAGATAGAAAAATAACAATCAGTGGTGCGCCCGCAGATAGTGATGTGATCATTCGCTCAAAAACGGAGCGTGCGGGACAGGTATGGCGTAGTCAAATAACGGTGAAAAGTAATGAGTCAGGCGAGGTGGATTTAGCCGTATCCATACCTACGTCAGGCAGCTATACCGCAGCAAACCCAATGGGGCTGATTTATGCGCAGCAAGCTGAAAATGCAGCTACGCAAGAGTTATTTCACTCATCGGTACATCATGCTCTACATACTGAACTAGAGGCACAGTGTAATGAGTTAGAAGCCAAAACGGTACTGACTCAACGCTTGGCCCAAGATGCGGTACAGCGAGTCGAAATCAATGAGGCTGGGTTGAAAGGGGTCTTGTTTATTCCTGCCAGTAGTGCAGCGCAGCCTGCTGTAATTGTCTTAAAACGTCATGCTGATCAGCCGCTAGATGAGTCTCAGGCAGCTCTTTATGCATCACGTGGCTATGCTGCTTTTGCTTTGGATTATGAGTTAATGCCGGATGTGTCTGCTACGACCGAGCAGTTGGCTTATTTTTCTCACGCTTTTGATTGGTTGCGAGAAAAAATCAGCCCAAAAAATCATTTTGTCGCTGTTTCTGGTTACGAGGACGGCGCTGAGTTGGCCTTAGTAGTCGGTGTGCAGTTTGCTGCTAAAGTGTCCGCCGTTATTGCCTGTGAGGCCACAGCAGAGGTGTTGCAACCTTATCCTTTAGCCGTAGAGGCTTTACAAGGGCCATTGTTATTAGCATCAGGGCAGCAGCACTCAGCCAGCGCTTACTATCAGTCCATAGGCGAACGTCTAGAGCAGCATGGTTTTGATTATAATTTTCAGTGGTATGACTTTGAGGGGGTAGCGGGGGGCTTACAGTTTCCTCATGTGCCTACTACCCTTCATGCAAATAATACGGCGCAGGTGTTGGCCTTAGCCCAAGCGAATAAAGCCTTGTGGTTCAGTATTATTGGTTTTTTGCATCAAGCCGTCGCAGAGGCAGCAGCAGGAAAACCAAACGATTAAGAATGAGTCGCTAAAAATTCTGGATGACTATAAAGGCTAAATTGTTTAGAACGACCAAAGGCCACAAGCAGTAAACCAAGCTCATTAGCGACCTGTACGGCATAACTGGTTGGCGCAGACACCGCTACTAAAATAGGAACACCTAATGTAGCGGTTTTTTGTACCATTTCAAAACTGGCCCGGCTAGAGACAACAAGCATCCCAGTATGGGCTGGTGTTTTTTGCTGTAAGAGATGGCCGATGAGTTTGTCTAAGGCATTATGTCGGCCTACGTCTTCACGGACGACTTGAATGACGCCATCATGGGTCGCCCAACCTGCCCCGTGAGTCGCCCCTGTAATCTGATGTAGAGGTTGCTGGTCACGTAGTTGATCTAAAGCTGAAAAAATAGCCTGGGGCTGATAGTGCACTAAGGGCGGATTGACGGCAGGCAAATCACGACGTACCTCGTTGAGACTCTCTAGTCCGCATAGGCCACAGCCGGTACGACCTGCTAATTGGCGGCGGCGCTGTTTTAATTGATTCAGGCAAGCAGAGGCAATTTCGATATCTAGACTATAGCCGCGCTCATCGTGCTCTATGCGTATGTCATAGATATCAGAGGCACTACGGATAATACCTTCGGTAAAGGAAAACCCAACCGCTAAATCCTCTAAAAAAGTGGGCGTTGCTAGCAAAACGGCATGACTAATTCCATTGTATTGCAAGGCAACAGGGATCTCGGTCGCCAAGACATCGGCTTGTTCATGTAGATCTGATTCGCGTGGTTTTCGCCAAACCAGTTGTTCGGTTTGTGCGGGTAGTAAATCAGTATTAGCGGCTGTAAACGGAATAGACATAATGGTTTTTTAAGAGCAGCAAAATCACGACAGGGTTTTTTGCCTTAGAGGGCTAAATGCTTCATACTTCTAGTATAGCTATTTTTTATTTTTATCCCATTCGTTTGTTTTATATACGTCGGCCACGTTTGCGGGCCACTGCCATCTATAGGCTCTGTGCGCCTAGTCTTTTTTGTGGTGCGATTCGGCCCACCCTTATTCTAAATACTACGTTATCACCTTGGCTTTATTACCCTAGCTAAGGCATGGGCTTGCTTGGTATTTATAGAGATATTATGAATAGTGAGCAATACGATCTTTGTTACCTATATAGAAATCTATGAATAAATTATCTGCTCCGCTTGAGTCATTGCAAACCAATACTCGCATCCCAACGGTAAAGCCGATGGGTGGGGCAGGGTTGCGCGATCAATTGCATAGACCGCTACGAGATTTGCGTATTTCTGTCACCGATCGCTGTAATTTTCGCTGTACCTATTGTATGCCACGCGAGGTTTTTAGCTCTGATCATGCCTTTTTGCCTCAGTCTGACTTATTAAGTTTTGAGGAAATCACGCGCATGGCAAAAATTGCCGTTGCGATGGGCGTACAGAAAATACGTTTAACGGGGGGCGAGCCCTTATTACGCAAGCATGTAGAAAACCTGATTGAACAGTTAGCTCAATTGCGTACTCCCCAAGGTCAGCCAGTAGAGCTAGCGATGACGACAAATGCGACCTTGTTAGCTCAAAAGGCACAGGTGCTAAAAGACGCTGGTTTGCAACGTGTCACCGTGAGTTTAGATGCTTTGGATAGCTCCCGATTTAGCCAACTAAGTGATAGCAACGTAGAGGTTGAGCGTGTGTTAGCGGGGATAGAAAAGGCTGCAGAGGTTGGTTTAGCACCAGTGAAGGTTAATATGGTGGTGCGCCAAGGGATCAACGATGACCAAATTATCCCTATGGCCCGTTACTTTAAAGGTCGAGGCCATGCATTACGCTTTATTGAGTATATGGATGTGGGTAATAGCAATGGTTGGGATCTCTCCGAGGTCGTAACGGGGGCGCAGATTATTCAACAGCTCGCAACGGAGTTTGACATGGAGCCGGTGGCTGCTGGCTATTATGGCGAGGTTGCCGATCGATATCGTTACACAGACGGTAGTGGTGAAATTGGAATTATTACCAGTGTATCCAACCCGTTCTGTGGTGATTGTACCCGAATGCGCTTATCGCCCGAGGGCCAGTTCTTTCTGTGTTTGTTTGCCAGTCGCGGGTATGATGTACGTAGCTTATTACGTAGTGGCGTATCCGATGACGAGGTTGCCGCCCATGTAATGGAAATTTGGCGGGGGCGCGGTGATCGCTATTCTGAATTACGTGGTTTGAATACAGCCCCTAAAGAAAAAATAGAGATGAGTTATATAGGTGGTTAATGCAAACACAGCTAACAGGTGGTGTATTAACCGGTGGCCTTGCCCGCCGGTTTCAATCATTGGGCGAAATAGATAAAGGGTTGCTTGAACTACAGGGACAGCCATTAGTCGCACACGCCATTAAAAAGCTACAGCCTTATAGCTCACAGCCAGTATTAATCAGCGCTAACCGTAATAAAAATCAGTATAAACAATACGGCGTGGTCGTAGAGGACCCCGACTATTTAGCAGACTATCAGGGGCCTTTAGCTGGTATTTTAGCCATGCTAGAGACCACACAGACCGAGTGGTTGATGGTGTTACCTGTAGATAGCCCTTTTATTCCCTCTGAGGTCATTACCAGACTGTGGCAGGCCCATTTACAGCAGCCTGCTCAGCGTGCTTTTTTTGTACAGCACGAGCGTAGTTACCCATTATGTCTGTTAGTTCATCGTGATTGTGCTGAAGACCTAAAGGTGTATTTATTATCCGATCAACGTCGGGTGCAAACTTGGTTGGCTAGTCAAAAGGCTTGTGCTGTAGATTTGCGACAGATGCCAGTAGAGAATTTTTTTAATATTAATGAACCCGCGGATATAGATCATGCCCGTAAACGGGCATGTTAAATGGTTATAGTTAGCTCACAGAGGACTAAAAGCCCCAGTGTTTAAAGTCGTAATAGGCAACGGTATCGCCATTGTTAATATCGGTATTGACCGGAATACGGGCTAATCCTGTTGCCCAAGCCAAGGAGCTAATAATGGCAGAGCCTTGTTGTTCGTGTGGGGTTAAATAAATAAAGCCATCTACATCTGCACGGGCTTGAACGCGGATGAACTCCTCGCGACTACCACGGAATGTTTTATTGCTTTCTAGTTTGCCATAGAAAACGCGTGGCATGGCATGGCGGCGCCCTTGTAGTACTCGGATCATCGGCGATACCATTAATGTGAATACCGCATAAGAGGATACCGGATTGCCAGGCAGACCAACGATTGGTGTATCACCAATATGGGCTAAAGCCACCGGTTTACCCGGTTTCATGAGAACCTTCCATAGATTCATCTCGCCACCAAGGCCTTCGATGGCTGGTTTAACCAAGTCTTTATCACCCACCGATACACCGCCTACGGTTAACACTAAATCACACTCGGCACACAATGCAGTTAAGGCGTCTTGGATATCTTGCAGGGTGTCTTTTGCATGGCGTGTCATATGCACCTGAGCGTTCAACTGTTGTACCAAGACAGATAACATAGGAGCATTTGAGTTGTAGATTTGACCCACCTGTAAGGGCTGACCGGGCTGGGCTAATTCGTCTCCTGTTGTCAAAATCCCAATTTTAGGAATGGGGTAGACATCGATTTCCGTGATTCCTTGGGATGCTAGCATGGCGATATGGCCACTATTTAAGGCTTTGCCCTTGAGAATAATGGTTTTGTCTTGACTCATGTCTTCGCCTTTGATGCGGACATGAGCATGTAAGACGGGAGTCGTTTGGAAGACAACATGCTCATTGTCTTCGCTGCAGTTTTCTTGAATCACGACGGTGTCAGCCCCTGCAGGCATCAGACTACCAGTAAATAAGCGAATCGCGTGTCCCGGCTTGAGGTCTTCAGGTACATCACCTGCATAGCAGCGTTGTTGTATAGGTAAACGTGTTCCAGCCTCTACATCGGCGAAGCGAATGGCGTAACCATCCATAGCACTATTATCGGCCGGAGGAATGGCAATCGTAGCGTGTACATTCGTCGCAACAATACGACCCAACGCCTGTGCAACAGGAATACGTTCGCTGCGTGTTGGGCGTACAGCGGCTTGGATAAGACGATCTTGGGCGGTATCGAAATCTAACATAAGTACTCTTTAGCTGAAATTAGGATTTAGTGGCACAGTGGTCTGCAAAATTACAGGGTTTGTGCTTGCTGTTTAGTTGGTCACGGATAATGCGAGCCCAGGCTAAACGACAGGCATCAGTAGAGCCTGGAATACAGAAAATAACCGTGTGGTTAGCGAGTCCAGCAATGGCATCAGACTGGATGGCAGCACTGCCTATATCCTCGAAAGATAGCTGACGAAAAAGTTCGCCAAAGCCTGGAACAGTTTGATCAAATAAGGGTTCTAGCGCAGCCACTGTGTTTTTATCAGGGCTAAAACCGGTTCCACCATTAGTGATAATAACGTGTATCGATGGATTAGCAATCCAGTGACTGACTATTTTACGTAGTTCATAGACGTTTGATTTAGTGACGGAACGCTCAATACATTTGTGACCGGCTCGTTGTAACTGATCGACAAGGTAATCGCCTGATGTATCATTGGCGGCAGTGCGACTATTGGATATGGTTAATACAGCACAGTTGAGGCTAATCATTTTTACTCTCCCATTCAGCCGTTTTTTCAACATCGCTATCGCGTTGTTGAACCCAAAATTTTTCGCCGGATTGCAGTTTTTCTCGTTTCCAAAAGGGCGCACGAGTTTTTAGTGCATCAATAATGTATTGCCCGGCATTAAAGGCGTCCCCACGATGAATACTGCTTACGCCAACAAACACAATTTGTTCGCCTAGATGTAGCTCACCTACGCGATGCACCACACAGTAATCCAGAATATCCCAGCGTTTTTTTGCGTACTCACAGATGTCCGTGATTTCACGCTCACACATACCGGGGTAATGTTCTAAAAAGAGGGTCTCTGTAGGAGCCTCGGGATTAAAATCACGCACATAGCCAATAAAGCTGAGTAACGCGCCACTATGACCTGCCTCTTTTTTATGTAAATCGCCAATGAGCTGGGCCACATCAAAATCATGTTCTTGAACTAGAACCATTTTAACCTCCTGTAACTGGCTCAAAGACGGCAACCTCGTCTCCTGGGTTAATCATCGCCTCATGGTTGACATGGTATTGGTTGATAGCAACCTTGAGACGGGCCTGCATTGGAGTTAAGTCCGGATAGCGGGCAACCAGCTGATCTAACCAGTGTGTCACGCTTATGGTGTGAGGTAACTCCCATTGCTCTTGACGTGTCTGTGTTATTTCAGCGACTTGGGCAAAATACAGTACAGTAATGGATGCGTTAGACATGGTTTTCCTTGTGTGTTTTCTTTCTTTTAGTTGTGATCAGAGGCTTCCCATACACCCGATTTTCCCCCTGATTTACGAATTAAACGGGTATTTTCAATCACGATACCTTTATCGGCGGCTTTGCACATATCATAAATGGTCAATGCGGCAACCGTGGCGGCTGTCATGGCCTCCATCTCTACCCCCGTCGTATACGAGCAGCGACAAGTTGTTTGAATATGAACCTGATGGTTTTCACTGTCTAGTTCAAAATCAATACCTACAAAATCTAAAGCTAGGCTATGACATAAAGGAATTAAATCAGCACAGCGTTTGGCGGCTTGAATGCCTGCGATCCGTGCTGTGTTAAGTACTTCGCCTTTGGCGTTGTCTTGAGCAGTTAGCAGTTGATAGGCTCCGGCACTTAAACGAACTGTACTGCGTGCAATGGCCTCTCGTGAGCTTCGGTTTTTATGACTTACATCCACCATGCGGACTTGGCCACTTTGATCTAGGTGGGTAAGAGTTAAATCAGAATCAGCGCTTTTAAAGCCCATGGCATTCTCATTAATGATAGCTAAAACAGATAAATTACATGAAATATGTAAGGTGATAGCCCTATTATAACGGGGTGCTATTATTTGGGCATGAAAACCCATGGAGAATAAGGTAGAGCTATTTTGATACCCTACCTATACTCTTAGTAACCTTTTATCTATTAGTTATCGCTGTCTTTGCATTGCTGATTGAGGCCTAAATCAATTAGTATGGATTTACGACTCAGTCTTTAATTGGAAATATTATGTCTATAAAAATTGGTGATACCGTTCCTAACGCTACGCTGGCCGAACTACGTACTGGCGAACAACCTCAGATGCATCAGGTAGCAGAGCTAGTTAAAGATAAAAAAATTGTACTGTTTGCTGTTCCTGGTGCGTTTACGCCAACTTGCACCGAAAAACATTTACCCGGCTTTTTGGATAATGTCGATGCATTTAAAGCAAAAGGCATTGATGAGGTGTGGTGTGTCGCTGTCAATGACATGTTCGTCATGGAAGCGTGGGGAAGAGATAAAAACGTCAATGGTAAAATGCGCATGTTGGCAGATGGGAGTGCTGAATGGGCGCAAAAACTGGGCCTTACATTTGATCTAACAGAAAAAGGGATGGGCGTTCGTTCATTGCGTTTTTCTGCTTATTTAGATAATGGCGTAGTGCAACAATTAAACGTAGATGCCAGTGGCGCTTTGTCCTCTAGTGATGCTCAAACTTTATTAGACCAAATTTAATTTATTAAATTTGTGGCTTAACCACAGCCGACGCATGTCGGCTGTATGTCATTGTGGCAGTCATGTTTAACGCAATTGGTGCATTTTTCTCTTTATATTTAGCCACCTTGGTGTTGCTCACCGGTTCTGGTTTGTTTAATACCTATATGGGACTGCGCTTGACTCAGCTTTCTGTCTCTGAGATCTGGGTGGGGGCGCTGCTGGCTATTTTCTATTTAGGTCTGGTGTTTGGGGCGCGTGTTGGCCACAAACTCATTCTTGGTATTGGTCATATCAGGGCCTATGCTGCCAGTGCTGCCTTGGTTACTGTTGCTGTACTGATCCAAATTATGGTGGATAACCTATGGATTTGGCTGGTATTGCGCTTTGTAGCAGGGGCTGCGATGGTGACGCAATTCATAGGCATCGAGAGCTGGTTAAATGAACAAACTGAAAATGAAAAACGAGGCACTGTTTTTGCGTTTTATATGGTGATGACGAGCTTGGGTACGGTGTTAGGCCAGGTGGTCTTGACCTATTTCCCAGAAATGAATTATGAGCCATTAATTTTCGTAGCTATTTGCTCTGTGATGAGCTTGGTGCCTGTAGCCTTAACAAGGCGTCTACATCCGGCTTTGCAAGTTCCTGCGCCTATCAATGCTAAGTATTATTTAGAACGGGTTCCCTTATCGATTTCTGTGCTACTGATTGCTGGCATGGTCACAGGCGCATTTTATGCCTTAGCTCCGGTTTATGGTTTACGAGCACACCTAAATAGTGAGCAGGTTGCGATGTTCGTGGCGATTTCTGTGGCCGCGGGGGTATTGGCACAATGGCCTGTAGGTTGGTTGGCAGACCGGATTGGACGGGTACTAACCATAAGAATTAATGCCGTTTTTTTACTTTTACTTGCTTTGCCATTAGTTGGTTGGGTTGATTTTTCTTATACGTGGCTTTTGGTCTTTTCAGCTGCTTTTGGTGTATTGCAATTTACGCTATACCCCTTAGGAGCGGCTTTTGCTAATGATAATGTGGACCCAGAGAGACGGGTAGGGTTAAGTGCCATTTTATATATGGTGTATGGCATAGGAGCATGTATAGGTCCATTATTGGTGGGTGTCTTAATGGATAGATTGGGAAGCCATTTTTATTTTATTTTTGTGGTGGCATGTGGTGCTCTTTTAGTCTTTTTGGTGCGCCCACAGAAAATTACAGGTAATAACCTAAGTCAGGATGCGCCTACAGAATATGTGCCGATGCCCAGCATGCAAACATCCGCAGCGGCTGTGGCTTTAGATCCGCGTATTGATATTAGCAGTGATATTTCACATGACCCGGTCATAGAAGAACCAACAGAGTTGAATGACCCGCAGACTGACCCAAAGAGCGCTGAGCCTGAGCAAACAGACTCAGCGTACAAAGAGAGTGCTAGTGACGATAAGCCATTGCTTAGCGAGGTATCAAAGCCACAATAGCACCAATCGCTAAAGCAATACCTACCACGCTACTTAGACTAAGTTTTTCTTTAAAAAAACCTGCTCCTACAATAGTTCCTAGCGTAATCACCCCAATATTCATCGTAGAGAAGACTAGGGTGGGATTCTCAGGGAACTGTTGATGGGCTCGTATATAGAAGTAAATATTCCCAAAGTTCAATAAACCCAAGAGCAGACCAGCCAATAAACTCTGCTTTTTCCATTGCGTACGGCGTAGAAATAACCAGCTAAACATCAGTAAGCCTGCTAGGCTAAATGTCACTAATAGACTGCTGCTAAATCCAGCCCCGCCTTTGGATAACTGCTTAAAAAGTACGTCAATACAGCCATAGCCAATCCAGACGGCTAAGAGCCACAGGAAGGCATTGGAGTTGGCCTTTGTCTCACTCTTTTTTGAGCCCAAAGTTAGGCAAACCAAGGCGGTGAGACCTAATCCTATGCCTAAGAGTTTTCCGCTTTGGATTGACTCTCCAAAAATAACGATAGCGGCAATTAAGGGGATGATTAAGGATAAGCGCTGTGCCGCATCACTTAAGACAATACCAGCGTGGCGTACAGCGGTAGCCATGACGAGAAAAATACTCGGCAGTAGTACGCCTAAGGCTATGATTACCCAATAGGATGTGGTTGAGTTAAATAAGCTAGCAGGATCAGGACGCAGCAGGGCAAGAGTTAAACCGACTGCTGTGACATAATTAAAAGCAATGGCTTGCCCTACATCTATATCTCGACTTCGGGCCACTTTTAGCAAAATAGATACCGCTACACTACAGGCGATACTTGCGATAAGAATCAGCATAGTTATAAGACCTCAGCCATGGCACGGGCTCGCCCACATGTGTTGACTGTGTTTTCTGCTAATTTTTTGCTCGGGCAGTCTTCTACCGTATAGCTGCGTTTTTCTGCATGTAAATTTAATCGTGCAAATAACTGCTGATCGGCTACAAACTGAGGGTTACCTGTAGTGAGTAATTGATCGCCATAGAAAATGGAATTGGCTCCAGCCATAAAGCACAGGGCTTGAGTGGCATCGCTCATGGTGCTGCGGCCTGCAGACAGACGAACCGCTGTTTTAGGCATCGTAATGCGGGCTACTGCAATAGTACGTACAAACTCAAACTCATCTAAGTCCTCACCACTTGCTAAAGGTGTACCTTCAACTCGTACCAATTGATTGATCGGTACAGACTCTGGGTAGGGATTGCGATTGGCTAATTGAGAGATAAATGTAGCGCGCTGTTCACGACTTTCACCCAGACCGACAATGCCTCCCACGCAGCTTTTTAAACCGGCTTGCTGGACTCGGTCTAAGGTATCAATACGATCTTGGTATGTTCTAGTGCTAATAATTTCTTTATAAAAATCTTCAGAGGTATCTAGGTTGTGATTGTAATAATCTAGTCCAGCCTCTTTAAGGCGCTCTGCTTGGCCATCTTTAAGCATACCTAATGTGACACAGGTTTCCATCCCTAAGGATTTGACGGCTTGCACTAGCTCAATAACCTGATCTACTTGTTTTTCTGTAGGTGAGCGCCACGCTGCGCCCATACAAAAGCGTTGAGCGCCATTATTTCGAGCCGCTTTAGCCGCAGCGAGTACCGTTTCAACATCCAGTAGTCGCTCAGTTTCTACGTTGGTGTTGTATTTAGATGATTGAGGGCAGTAGCTGCAGTCTTCAGGACAGCCACCTGTTTTAATGGAAAGTAGACTAGAGAGTTGAATCGCATTAACTTCATGATTCTCACGATGGATGTGTTGAGCTTTCCAGAGTAAATCCATAAAGGGTAGATCATAAAGCGCGAGGATTTCCTCTATAGACCATTTTTTGTTGAGTGCTGTTGTCATAAAAACCTCGAGTGGATGGGGATCGATCGAGACTTAAATATAAATACCTATAAAGAGCCGAGCAAATTAGCGAAGTTGTAATAATTGTTAGTTAAACGCTTTTTATTGCTAATAGAGCGAAGATACCTGATTATGATTGTATGTAGGGATGAGGCTCAGGCAACGTCTGTTATCTTTAGTTACTTTTACTCTGGTGTTACGACTTAAAATTGATACAAACAGGTTGAGTTTTATAATGAATAGACGTAAAAAAACCTGATAATTTTCATTATCAGGTTTTTTTGAATTTTGGCGGAGTGGACGGGACTCGAACCCGCGACCCCCGGCGTGACAGGCCGGTATTCTAACCAACTGAACTACCACTCCTGGTAGTGTGTATCTTGCTCAACACTAAAGTGTTGGCGTCCCCACGGGGATTCGAACCCCGGTTGCCGCCGTGAAAGGGCAGTGTCCTAGGCCTCTAGACGATGGGGACCTAGTAGTTACTTCTTACTTCGTTTACTGCTAAAACAAAATTATAAGGTTTAATTTTTAAACTGTCAAGCTAATTTTGTTTTTTCTAATTCTTCGTTTTTTGGTGGAGGTAAACGGGATCGAACCGATGACCTCTTGCATGCCATGCAAGCGCTCTCCCAGCTGAGCTATACC
>NZ_CANRIC010000049.1:0-17062 GCF_947630565.1 uncultured Paenalcaligenes sp. | reverse complement strand
ATTCACTCAATGACATGACACCCATTGACTATAAATTAACATTATAAATTCTATGTGTGTGGTGTATTAAAGATGGGGTATTTACAGGATACTCAACTAATTTTAGAAAAAAAAGAAGTCCAAGGTGTGCGCTTAGGTACAGCACATAGCCTTGGACTTAGTAGCTGGCTTGGTCATCGTCCAAACCGTCTATCCGATGCGGACGATGTCATTATCTCTTATTCCTGATTGACCCCTCTCTATCAGCCCACACTCCTTTTATTTATTAGGCAAGTGGCGCGTTGCATCTACCGCTTTACCGTTATAACGTAACTCAAAATACAGCTGTACGGTATTGGTATCTGAACTGCCCATCTGAGCAATGGTTTGCCCCTGTTTTACGGCTTGATTTTCTTTCACGCTAATCGACTCATTATGTGCATAAACACTAATAAAGTTCGCATCATGGCTAATAATGACCATATTGCCGTAGCCCCGTAAACCATTGCCAGCGTACATGACTTTGCCCGCTGCTGCTGCCTTAATGGCTGCACCTCGTGAGCCAGTAATAAACACGCCTTGGGACTGAGTACCAGTTCCTCGACGGTGCGACCCCACAGCAGGCCAAATAAGCTTAATACTACGAGGTGCCGCAACTGACGCTCCGGTAGTCGCTCTAGGTGGCTGTACTGTAGAACTACCGGCTGAGCCCATTGGCGGCGGGGGCGTAGATGAGCCGCCTTGGACCCGCAATGTCTGCCCCACTTGCAAATGATTCGGATTACGAATCTTATTTGCTCGCATTAACGAATCCACGCTCTGACCATGTTGACGCGCAATTTTAGAGAGGGTATCGCCTTTCACCACTCGATAATAACCGGCCGCAGCCCCAGAGCCACCCCCTGTATTTTTAGGGCTAGAACCACACGCTGCCAACAGCAGTGTCATAAGGAGCACCATCAATAAACGCATCTTTTTTACCTTCGCTTTTTCTGCAAATAACGCCCACTAAAACATAAAGCCCTCGGCTTGCCAAGGGCATTTTACTAATTATTAACCTTTTACTCTTAGGATTGAGGGCCAATCAAATCCTGAAAATCAAGTTTTTCAACAAATGCGTTTTTGACTTGCTCTACAAGTAAGGGCTCATCCAAACAAAAGCCTATCCGCAAGGGCAGATCACGTGAGGATCGTCCGATGATCGCCTCGTAGTCACCCGCCTCTGCTAGCCACTGAGCCCGATCGGTATAAAAAGAAGCTAAGTCCTTAGGCTCAATATTTAACGTCAGCGTTTCCGATTGCCCTGGTAACAACATGCCGGTTTTAGCAAAGTCAGCCAACACTTTACGCGGTTTATCGATGGTTTGATTAGGCGCAGCAACATATAACTGCACAATTTCTCGACCAGCGACTTTGCCGGTGTTTTTAATCTTTACTGATACCTGATACATTCCGTCTTGTTGCAAAGCATGAATCTGTATGTCTGAGTAATCGAAATTTGTATATGACAAACCATACCCAAATGGGTAAGCCACCTCTTTGGCAAACGCATCATAATAACGATAGCCCACATACACACCTTCGGTATAGCGAATATCGGTAGGGTTGTCTGCCGGCACACCAAAAAAACTTTTCGGTTGCATTGCGACCAATCGTAAATAACGCAACCGTATTATTTGTTGCTGCCTGCTCAATCTCTGCGTCAGTGAAATCTAGCTCAGGTACATTGGCAAAGGGCACTAGCTTACTAACACGGCTAGCCAAATCTTGAGCGACAAAGCTTTGGGTATAGGGTTTGTATTTTTGTACTAAATCCGCATCCACCTGTGCCTCATTGCCAATCAACCCATCCACCACACTCACTTTGTATTTAGTCGTGATCTCGCTACTGCCTGTTCCACCCGTAATCAGATGCGTACTGCCCACCCCAAATGGCGCTATTTTATGATGACTGAAATTCAAAGGTAATGCTTGGTCTTCATTTTTTAGCATCACCACCCCCTGCGCCACAATCTGTCGGGCTAACTGGGCATGGGCTGTCAAATCAGGTTGATCGTTATACGCATAGTGTTTAGCAACCGGCGTTTTAAATATCATTTTTAATACATTGGTAACGGCTGTATCGACCGCTTGCATAGATAACGCTCCGGATTCGATATCTGCGAGCACGGCGGCCTGCTGCCTATCCATCCCTGGCATCGTTAAGTCGTTACCAGCACGAATCTGTGCACTCACATCATTAATGAATGAATCATCTAAAATATCCGCCTGATCAGGAAAGCCAGAATACCAGTCTGTCATCACTACACCAGTAAACCCCCACTCTTCACGTAAGATTTGTGTATTTAAATCATGACGCTCACTGGTATATGTGCCATTTAACTTGTTATAAGTGGTCATTAAGGTCCATGGCTTCGCCCTTTTAACCGCAATTTCAAAGGCTCGTAAATACAACTCTCGCATCGCTCGCTCTGATACCAATGAGTTGTTAAAGGTACGATTGGTTTCTTGGTTATTGGCCGCGTAGTGCTTCAACGATGTACCAACCCCTTGGGACTGAGCACCCTCAATAATTGGTACCGCCATTACCCATAGCTTGCCCCATCTTAAAGGCCAAGTCACGATCCCAAGTGCTAGCTAATGCACTCTCACAGGGAAAGGCAGTGGTATAGAACGTCTTATCCGTATCAGGCCGTGTGGCATCAATACGCACGCCTGCTGGACCATCACATAAAATAGTAGCTGGAACACCTAAACGATCTATAGCAAATGTCTCGCCTCCAGCTCCCGGAACCCTACCCTTAATCGATCCTATATTGACGGCAATATCCATACCTGTACCGTGCAGCAACGCCACCTTTTCTTCGGTGCTAAGCTGCGCCAAAATAGCCTCAACATCAACCTCTCTCATCATCTAAACGACCTCCAGTAAGGAACCTAAAAACGTACATTACGAGCTTTCTGCTTTTGTAGCAGTCGAGCCTACTGGCGAAGCCGTCGTTTCGACCAACTCCATCCGCTGCGTTGGATGTAAAGCAAGACTTATTTTTTCAAAATTTTCTAATACTTTAAAAAACACCTGACTACGAATACCATTGACCAACCGAGGGGATGCCACAAAAAAGTACAAACTAAATGCAATACCACCAGACTCAAAGCCATCAATAATCACACTGGGACTGGGCTCTGTCAGCACCTCTTCGGTACTCTCCACCGCATCCAATAAACATTGACGCACCACGCTCGCATTGGTATTTACTGGCATGACTACTGTGATACGCCCCCGCCCCAACGGGTCACTGAGCGTAACATTGCGAACCGTCTTCGTAATGAACTCGGAATTTGGCACAATGACAGTTGAACGATCAAACATTTCAATTTCTGTTGCCCGTGCGTTAATACGACGTACATTGCCCTCTACCGTGCCTAAACTAACCCAATCCCCCACTTTGATGGGACGTTCAGCTAAGAGCAGCAAACCCGAAACAAAGTTCTGCACCACGGCCTGCAAGCCAAAACCTATACCCACAGATAACGCACTGACAATCCAAGCCATGCGGTCAAACCCAATGCCTGCTGCTGATAGTGCCATGACCCCTGCCACCACATAACCCACATAACTGACCAGTCGAGCTGCGGATGAGCGCATCCCGGGGTCAAGTCGCGTATGGGGCAAATAACGCTCAGCCAGCCAACTTTGTAAGCTTTGTACCACCCACGTCCCCACAACTAAAACGATGGCACCGTATAAAAAAGCCGCCGGTTTTAGCGTGACCTCTCCGAAAGTAAAACCTTGGAATAAAAAAGCTAAGCGACGGTGCAACCACACCATCGGGTCCTCACCAAACGGCAAAAAGAATAAAGTTAAGGCCACAAGCAATAATAGAATCTTAATTGCACCAGCTAATAACAAAGCCATTTGGCTACGTACGCGCCCCTGACTTTCTGTAAGCTGCTGAGCCCCTTGATCCTCTTTAAACCTATTTAAGGCTGCATTGGCTACGTCCCCAATTAGACAAAACAAAAGATAGGTCGTAAATACCACCAATGCCAACCAGATAACCTCTTGAATGATCAGATTACTCAGAGCGGTATACCCAATGGCCAACATAAACAAACTTAATACCACTGCAACCAATACCAGCTTTAATGCCAATCCATGTAGGCTTGTTGCAAGTGGAGTGGCAAGAGTTAGCTGCCCTTCTGAGGCATAATACCGTTGCGCTCTCCAGGCCCCCAGTCCAACCACCACATTGAGCCCCATTGCAAATAAGCCATTAGTCAGTAAGACCGTACTGATACTGGAGCTCACCACATGTGTTAGTTGCTGCAAAGTCCAAAGTGTCACGATGACTACACCCAACACCACCGGTAACCACTGCAGCGACTTAGCGACAGAATTAGGCAGGTTTGGTAAACGCCAACTTGGTTTAGTAGGAGCTAATAAAGCTCGGCCTAATCCTGCCATAAAAGAAGCCAAAGCCACCACACCTACAAATTGCTGTAAAAATACCTCTAGCTCTTGGCTTAGTCCCTGCGCCCTATTCATAATAGAAAAGAGAATCAATAACATTCCGGTAGGGATAGATACATACACACCTACTAACATCGTTGCCAATAAACTACGCCGTAACCGAGTAGACTGACTACGCGTTAACAAAAATCGGATAAATAATTTCCATACGTAAAGGCAGCTAAGCACCCAAACTAAGGCCATTATGATAAAAAAGGATTTGGCTCCGGCAGAGACCTCGGTAAGACTATCTCTAAACGTGCTAAAGCTCAGCTTTAACGCAATCAAATCCTCAGGGAGTTTATGCCTTAATTGCGACCATAACGAAGGTGAAAACGGTGATAAACCGCGTTGGCTAATCACCGCCTGAAATTGCTGCCTACGCCTATTACCTAAGTCCTCTAGGGCTTGCTCTGCCTCTACAGCGATCAAGCGGGTTATTTTTAATTGACTACTGATGCTAGTGGCTTCGCTGGTGAGGTTTTCTCTCTGCTTTTTAACGTCCTCGTCCTCAGCCACCTCTGGATCCGATTGCCCCAACTCCGCTAATCGAGCCTGCACCCCCACTAAAGCAGGAGACAAAGACTCATCAATAGATCCTGCCTGAGACTGAATAGAAAATAAGCGATTACGTAAATCAAGTAACTGCTGATCACTTAGGCTACGCTCTGACTCATTTAGTGTATTTTGAATCACTTTTAAATCGAGCCGAGCCTGCTCCAACCCTACAGATATCCCACTAAGTGCATCCACATCCTGAGCTTTGGCTGAAAGACTTACGACATGAATCAATATAATCAAAAACAAAAGACTGCTTTTGATTAGTGTATTGATTTTATTTTTATACCTGTTTATTTGATACATGATATCAACCAAAATAAATAAGAAGAGCGAATGCAAACTCTTTGAATTACCAATATACTAAAGCCCAGATCTGAATCCAACTGATTTAAAAAATCATCTCATTAGCTATGAAAAATACAAAAAATTAAAAATGAAAACAAAATAAAATAAATATTAAAAAATCGACTTGCTTTAACTCTTTTACTTATAGCTTATACCGTTTATTTACCGGCCAACGCAGCGGAAAATGGTAATGGAACCTATTTAATGGGCTCCAAAGGCAGTACCGCTGAGGTTATAGGGCCACCTGGATGGTACTTTCAAAATGACACCTATATGTATAGAGCCAAAAGCCAAAGTAGTGCTCTTTTACCTATCGATGGAGAAATTGTGGCTAATGTGCGTGCTACCGCCATGGTTAACCTACCTACCATCATTTGGATCAGTGACAAATCCATAGCACAACAAAAATTTGGTTTACTGGCCACCTTTCCTATCGGGTATAAAAACACGCGAGCTCAGGTAGACCTAAATTGGCAAGAAAGCCCATTAGAGCTCGTGGCTTTACGTGATAAAAAGCTATCCATTGGTGATCCTGTGTTGGGCGCCTTTATAGGTAATCAAATTAATAACTGGCACTGGCAATGGTCTAGCTCAGTCAATATACCCATTGGCCAATACAAAGTCGGCAACCTATCCAATATGGGTTATAAGCATTGGTCTTGGGATAATAGTCTGGCCCTTAGTTGGTTCTCTACAACCCAGCAATGGGAGATCACTCAAATTGTGGGCCATACGCTCAATAGTAAAAATCAAAAACCACACTACAAAAGCGGTCAAGAAATACATTGGGATGGTGTGATTTCTCGCTATTTAAGCAATCGCTGGCAAGTCGGGATCAATGCCTACCACTACCAACAAATCAGTGCCGACTCAGGCGCTGGAGCCGTACTGGGGGCCTATAAAGGGCGCAGTTCTGCAGCAGGCTTTCATGTTGGTTACACGACGCCCCAAGGCACCACCTTTCGCCTTAAATCCATGCATGAATTTAATGTAAAAAATCGAGTTAAAGGCAATGCGTTATTGCTGACTCTAGCGATGCCTATTTAAATCAAAAAGCCCCAGGGCCATAAATACGTCTATGGTCCTGAGGCTTTTTGTGTGTAGCGTATAATCCGTGTTTCTTATCTGACGTGAACCCCGGGGGGCCCACGCTGGGCCTCACCAATAACACACGCATACTCAAAACCTTGGTCATGGAATAAGGCGACAACCTGATCCGCGACATCAGGGCGACATGAAACCAATAACCCACCCGAGGTCTGAGGATCTGTCAGCATACCGCGCTGTGTCTCTGTCAAAGAAGCACATAAATCAATATGCTCACCATACGCTTGCCAGTTACGGCCAGAAGCGCCGGTAATAAAACCCTGCGCCGCTAATTCAGGCACATTAGGTAACCAAGGCAATTGAGCAAAATCTATCATTAACTGCAGCTCAGAACCCCGCGCAATCTCCCACGCATGCCCCAACAAACCAAAACCGGTCACATCGGTTAACGCGTGCACCCCATCTAAAGAGGCCAAAGCAATGCCTGGTTTATTTAATTGGGTTGTACTTTGAATCATGACGGCATAATCGGCGTCTGAGAGCTGATTTTTCTTAAAGGCAGCTGACATAACACCCACACCTAGGCCTTTACCTAAAATCAATACATCACCGGCTTGGGCTGACGCATTTTTACGCACCTGTTTAGGATGTACTAACCCCATCGCCGCCAAACCATAAATCGGCTCAACCGAATCAATGGAATGACCACCCGCAACAGGAATGCCAGCGGCCTGACAGACATCAGCCCCCCCTTTTAGGATTAAGCCAATATCAGTTTTACTCATGGTATTTATGGGCATCCCCACAATCGCTAACGCCATAATAGGCGTACCACCCATTGCATACACATCCGACAAGGCATTCGTTGCGGCAATACGTCCAAAATCATACGGATCATCCACAATAGGCATAAAAAAATCGGTCGTTGCGATTAAGGCCTGTTGTTCATTTAGCTGATAGACTGCCGCATCATCAGAGGTATCTGTACCCACCAATAAATTGGTATACCCTTGCATAGAGGGCATAGAAGACAACAGCTCAGACAACACACCGGGGGCGATTTTGCAACCACAACCGCCACCATGGGCAAGCGAAGTCAGACGCACAGCGTCAGTAGAAAGGGGATTTGACATGAGATTGGCTCCGAAACTCGAAAGATTGGCAAAACACGTTGCACTAATGGCCAAATAAAAGATGGCGGAAGGTAGCAGGAGTCGAACCTACCTAGGAGTGTCTAACACCCCCAACTGGGTTTGAAGCCCAGCCGCATCACCAGACACGAATACCTTCCGTTTAGATAGGCAAATCACTTAAGTGGATGATTTGCTAAAAACAGTATTATCAGGACGAATTAAATGACGATCCCTTAATCGACGAGTATAGCCAATACGCTCAAAGAATTCGAGGATTTGAATCGTTCTTTTTCGCCCTAAGGACAAATGATCCCTAAAATCAGCGGCTTTAAGCCCTTTTTCAGCGGAAAGCTCCGAGAAATGATTTGCTAAAGCAACAACATGATCTCGATGATAGTATAGATCACGCACGACCTGAAACAACACCCCTTGGCGAACTAATTTACGCCCTAGCACACGTAACTGCTCCTCTGGAACCTCTAAAGTGGCCGCCATATCCCGTACCCACGGCGGATTATACTGGCCCGCATAAGATAGCCCTATCAACTGGTGCGCAATAGACTCCTCTTCGGGGCTAAAGCTCACGGTATGGGCCGTCAAGTGATACCACGGCCCATTTAGTGCAACCCGATGACGCTCTGTTAAAGTCTGCAATACAGCAAACCATAAGGTATCAGACGCTTTGGGAGCCACCATACGGCGTAATCGAGCCGCCTCTACCCCCGGTTCATCAGGGTAACGCTCATGAGCCTCTGCCAATACTGTTTCAACCCGCGCTAATAAATACTCCCATGCATTGTTATGGATGAGAACCTGTGAGCTATGACGAGACGATTTTACCCATAGGGCTGACTCTGGAATCCGTAAATCATGGACCTCGCCCCCAATTAAACGCTGCAAAAACAGGACACTTAAACCATAAGGAGCCTGACGCGACAACGACTCCAACCCCCTGCCGTCTAAATAGCTCTCTACCCCATCTAACCAAGCTAGACGCGCCAACGCCCTACGTTTTCGATCTGGGGCATTCGGATCCAGAACAACCCCTCCCCCTACGGTGAGTTTCGCCTGAGCGTTACGCAAAATAAAACGGTCACTGGGCATAGCGCAAATTGGTGTATCAAATACCAATTGAGCCAACGCTGTTTGTCCTGGTTGGATTAGATCTTGGCTAAGAGGCACCACATGCGCCAAATAATGGGCTGCACCGATATGTACATGCAGAGGAGACCACGTTTTAATCGCCGCATCTGCACTAGACAATAAATTTAAACGTACATCCACACGTACAGAAGGTTCAAAACACCGTGCATCCGCAATCCAATCGCCTCGTTCTATTTGGTCTTTGGCAATACCTGCCAAATTAAGCGCACAACGTTGTCCGGCTAAAGCCGTAGCACTGGGCGTATTTTGAGCATGAATACTGCGCAGACGTACCGTTTTTTTTGCTGGCATCAATTGAATATCAGCATGCGCATCATTAGCATGAGCTAAACCTGCATACACAGTTCCTGTAACGACCGTACCCTGCCCTTCTAGGGTAAATACACGATCCACGGCTAGTCTAAACAAACCATCTGCAGCTCGTCTCTCTATGCGCTGGGCCTGATCATGTAAATGTTGATTTAGTTCGGCAATGCCAACAGTAGACAAACTGTCCACAACAAAACAAGGGGCAGTAGCCAAAAACGTGTTTTGCAACAATGCCGTTAGGTCATTTTGCAATGTGCTAATACGCGATGAATCTGCACGATCTTTTTTTGTAATAACAACACAGCCTCGCTGCAAACCAAGCAAAGATAAAATAGCAATGTGTTCCTGGGTTTGTGGCATGATCCCATCATCAGCCGCTACGACTAACATGGCATAGTCAATGCCAGACGCCCCAGCAACCATCGTATGCACCAGACTCTCATGCCCCGGCACATCCACAAAGCCCAAAATATCACCATTATCCAAAGGGCTATAGGCATACCCCAAAGCAATCGTAATACCTCGTTTTTGCTCATCAACTAAGCGATCGGTATTCACACCCGTTAAGGCACGAATCAGTGCCGTTTTTCCATGGTCAATATGACCGGCTGTGCCAACAATCATGCTAAGGGAGTACTCCATAAAAGCGGTAACTGCGTTAGGTCTTCATCACTGAGGCAACGTAAATCCAAATACAACGTATCGTGATGTATACGACCAATAACCGGACGATCTAAACCGCGCAACCACTGCTCTACTTGCATAATAGGACGTCCAGCACGACCTGAACCCACATAACGAACGGCTAAGCCGTAGCTAGGTAGCACATCTACAGGCATAGCGCCGCTACCAATTTGACTAAACATAGGTTCAGCCTCAACACAATAATCAGCCCCTAAGGTCTGCTGCAATAAAGGCTGTAAGAAAGTTGCCTGCTGTTGCATCTCTGCCTGAGGTCGAGTCAACAAACGTAACGTCGTCAAGCGTTCAGATAAAAGTTCGGGACTACGATAGAGAGATAAGACTGGCTCTAAAGCGGCCAATGTCAATTTCCCTACACGTAATGCTCTTTTTAGCGGATTTTTTTTAATGGCCTGTATCAAGTCTTTGCGACCCACAATCAACCCAGCTTGCGGCCCACCTAATAGTTTATCACCGCTAAAAGTCACCACATCGGCCCCTGCCTCGATGGTTTGTTTCACGGTTGGCTCTTGAGGCAAGCCCCATTGTGCCAAATCCACTAAGGTGCCACTGCCTAAATCCACTGTCGTAGGAATGCCGTGCCGACGACCGATTGCTACCATTTCATCCAAAGGTACCTCTTTGGTAAAACCGACCACTGCATAATTACTGCAGTGGACCTTCATGAGCATACCCGTATTCGTTGTAATCGCACTTTCGTAATCATAAGCATGTGTACGATTGGTTGTGCCCACCTCAACCAACTGCGCGCCCGCACGTTTCATAATATCAGGAATGCGAAAAGCGCCCCCGATTTCGACGAGCTCGCCACGCGACACAATGACCTCTTTATCTGTAGCCATTGTCCCTAGCATCAATAAAACCGCTGCGGCATTGTTATTTACCACCGTAGCGGCCTCTGCGCCGGTTAGCTCACAAATTAGGTCTTCGATTAGATCATCTCTGTCGCCCCGTTTACCGGTGGCCACATCAAACTCTAAATTAGAGGGCGTTTTCAATGCCGTCACTACCGATTGAATCGCCTCGTCAGGTAATAAAGCTCGCCCTAAGTTCGTATGCAATACCGTCCCCGTCAAATTAATCATTGGACGTAACTTAGGCTGTAAATAACGTTTAAGGTGCTCATTAAAACGTAGCAGCAATGTGGTAGGCTCTAATTGATGCATAGGCAAAGCATTTGCTAGCGCCTGTTGACGCAATTCATTTAGCACATAGCGTAACTGCTGAGTCACCAACTGATGACCATGCTGCTGTACTAAGGCAATAATACCTGCCTGTTTTAATAAACGATCCACAGCAGGAATATCTGCTGCACGAGCTAAACGATCAGTAGACTGACAAGGCGATGACATAATTACTCTTCAGACGACGACTGTTGCCATAACAATGGATTATCGTTGATACGGAAAAAGCCCTCATCCCCCATCAACATATCTAACTCTAGACTGGCTAAATCATCCGCTACGGCCTCTACCATCTGATCTTTCTCTTGGTAAAAGATTTTACGGTAGGTATTACATGAACCACAGGCCTCAGCTTTAATTGCATCAGAGCCCTCTTCGATTGCATGGAAGGAAACCTTTTGTGTATCCTCGCAATGTGTACAGGTCACTCGTACGATATGCCACTCGGTAGAGCAAAGAGAACAGGTCGCATAACGCATTCCCTCTCTGGAGCCACCTATACGCACCACAGTAGATACAGGCAAGCTACCACAACAAGGACAAACACCAAATGGAGTAATAACAGGCAGCTGATCTTTATCAAAATCAATGGCTAATCGTGTCCAATATACCTGTAAGGCCGCCATAACAAACGGCGCACGAGCCGCATCAACACCCTCATCAAACCGAGCAAGTAACGCATCAGCTAATGATTCGATAATTTCAGGCTGATCAGCGATGTCTGTGGCAATGCCTTGCATAATACCTTTAGCGGCATCAGACACGTCACTCTGTTTTTGCACATAATCAAGGATTTCGGTCAGAATAACCAACCACTGTGGATCACGCGGCCAGCCTGTTGCTTGAAGTGGTGGCATACCATGAGCCTGTGCCCGATCAATCACCTCTGAAGAGGCACTAGGAAAAGATCGAGGTATAGACAACGCCTCGTGCTGGGCATCAACCACATGCGCCATCAATAACAAATAGCCACCTATTGCACTGTCTGCCGCTAATTGACGCAGACGATTGGCGCGCTCTTGGAACACAAAACGTTCTTGTGCTTGGAATATACGGGGGATATGGGTGTGATCCAAACTCTCGATCTCACCACGGGGCAGAATGCGTTGCATCTGGACTCCTAGAAAAATACGGCTGCTATCGCCTATAGATGACGATAGCAGCCATTTTAGCCTTAAGGCAGAAAAAACTTATTCTGCGTCAGGATTACGTACGATACGTCTGTACCAATCGCGGTGGTTTTTCCATGCCCAACCTGGGGTAACCGTGCCACGTGTCATGGCACGAACAGAACCTTTTACCCAGATACCTGCATAAATGTGAATAATAATCGCACAAATTAGCAAAAAAGCAAAGAAAGCATGCAGCAATGACGCCAACCGCACCATTTCTATACCGAATAGATGCGAGAAGTATTCACGCCACATCACTACGCCCGAAGCCATAAGCCCTAGCATTAATAGAATTAATACATAGAACAAGAGCTTTTGGCCACCGTTATAGCGATCGGTGTCTGGCACGCCAGCCGTTTCGTTTTTCAATACCTTAGGCATAGCGGCTAACCACTCGCGGTCTTTTTTCGTTATTTTGTTAAAACGCCATAAACGAATAGCAAACGCAAAGAAGCTAACGAACATCACCACCCCAATAAAGGGATGCAGAATACGCGTCCAAGGACCACCACCTAGCAGGTTTGTCATCCAAAACATCGACGGATGAAACAAAGCCAAGCCAGAAACTGCTAAAAGCACAAAGCTTAAAGCAATGATCCAGTGATTGATACGCTGGCCCGGTGTGTACCGAACAATAGAGTATTTTTTAGGATCAGACATGAGTTTCCTCCTTGGCTGCGCGTTCGTCCTCTTCGGTAACCTCTACTGGACCAGTGCGCATGTAGTGAATGAACCCTACCAAAGCAGTAATAGCCATAGTTGCTACACCAAATGGTTTCGCCAAACCCTTCCAAACAGAAACCATCGGGCTGATTTGCGGATCTTTAGGCAAGTTGCTGTAAAGCTCCGGTTTATCAGCATGGTGCAACACATACATGACGTGTGTGCCACCAACACCTTGTGGGTCATACAAACCTGCATTGTCGTAACCACGAGATTGCAAGTCTACGATACGGCCCTCGGCATGATGCTTCATTTCCTCTTTGGTACCAAAAACGATCGCACCAGTAGGACATGTTTTTACACAAGCCGGCTCTTGACCTACGGCAACACGGTCAGAACACAACGTACATTTATAGGCTTTATTGTCTGTTTTTGAAATACGAGGTACATCAAAAGGACAGCCTGTTACACAGTAACCACAACCAATACAGTTTTCTTGGTTGAAGTCCACAATGCCGTTTGTGTGCTGAACAATAGCACCCGGTGAAGGACATGCTTTTAAACAGCCCGGGTCTTCGCAATGCATACAGCCATCTTTGCGAATTAACCACTCTAGATCACCATCGTCTTTCTCGTGTTCCGCAAAACGCATCAAGGTCCATGTGTTTTCGGTTAAATCCGCCGGATTATCGTAAACACCCACGTTATGACCAATTTCATCACGCAGATCGTTCCACTCCATACAGGCTACCTGACATGCCTTACAACCAATACATTTTGATGTATCGATTAGTTTGGCAACACCTTCGGTAGCCGGTATCGGATGACGAACGCCAGGTGAAGGAGTCGTCGTTGCTGAACGACGTTTAATATCCATTGCTTTTAATGCCATGATTATCTCCTTATACCTTTTCCACGTTGACTAAGAAGGACTTAAATTCTGGTGTCTGTGAATTACCATCACCCACAAAAGGTGTCAGTGTATTCGCCAAGAAACCAGGTTTAGTCACCCCAGAGAAGCCCCAGTGAATCGGGATCCCAATATGATGCACACGTTTGCCATCGATATCCAAGCCACGAATACGTTTAGTTACCACTGCCTTGGCTTTGATGTAGCCACGGTTAGAGGATACTTTTACTGTATCGCCTTCTTTGATACCGAGCTCGCCCGCTAATTCCGCACCGATCTCCACAAACTGCTCTGGTTGCACGATGGCGTTTAGTTGAACGTGTTTAGTCCAGTAATGGAAATGCTCCGTTAAGCGGTAAGTGGTTGCCGCATAAGGGAATTTATCCGAAGTGCCGAACTGCTCCCAGTCACCGTCAAACACGCGCGCTGCAGGGTTACTTGTGGCTTTTTTGTTTTCTTTAAACAAAGGGTTGTAACCAAGCGGTGTTTCGAAAGGCTCATAGTGAACAGGGAATGGGCCTTCAGCCATACCTTTACGTGCAAAGAAACGTGCTACGCCCTCGGGGTTCATAATGAATGGCCCCATACCATCGCGCGGCTGCTCATCTGCCTTAAAGTCAGGAACGTCTGCCCCGCCCCACTTTTTGCCATCCCAATGGACAAGCGAGCGAGTTGGGTCAAATGGATTCCCATCTAAGTCACAGGAAGCACGGTTATATAGCACACGGCGGTTTGCTGGCCATGCCCATGCCCACTTTAAGGTTTGACCTACACCGGTAGGATCACTGTTATCACGGCGAGCCATCATATTTCCGGCCTCAGTCCATGATCCAGCATAAATCCAACAGCCACCTAAGGTCGTACCGTCATCACGCATTTCTGCAAAGCTAGCAAGCTGTTCTCCGGCTTTACGGATCACATCCCCATTCGTATTACGTAAATCAACCAATGCTCTACCGTTTAACTCTTTAGCCAATTCCTCGGCAGTTGGGTCATTCGGATTGAAGTATGGCCAATGTAAATTGACGATAGGATCTGGGTACGCACCACCTTCTTCTTTGTAAAGAGTCGCGATGGCTTGATACAGGCGAGCCATAATCTCGATGTCAGTTTTAGCCTCTCCTGGTGGTTCGGCGGCTTTCCAGTGCCACTGTAACCAGCGCCCTGAGTTCACTAACGCACCCTCTTCTTCGGCAAAACAAGAAGTTGGTAAGCGGAAGACCTCAGTTTGGATATCAGCAGTATTAACGTCGTTGTACTCACCCACATTACGCCAGAACTCAGAGGTTTCCGTTACCAATGGATCCATGATGACCATGAATTTCAGCTTGGAGAAGCCTTTAAGTAATTTCGCTTTGTTGGGAGCCGCAGCCAAGGGATTAAAGCCCTGACAGATATAACCGTTAACCTTACCCTGATTCATGAGCTCGTAGGTCTGCAACATATCGTACAGTTTGTCGAGCTTAGGCAAGTAATCAAACGCATAATTGTTTGACTCTGTGGCATGGTCGCCCCACCACGCTTTCATCAAGCTTACGTGGAACTTTTTGTAATTGCTCCAGTAACTAAGCTGATTAGGACGTAGCTGTTTAGGTGCACGTGCTGCGATATAAGCATCAAAGTCTTGCTCAGCCTCGTTGGCCAATGTCATGTAACCAGGCAATAGGTTAGACATTAAGCCCAAGTCAGTTAGACCCTGAATGTTGGAGTGTCCACGCAGTGCATTCATACCGCCACCAGCGATACCAATGTTACCTAAGAGCAACTGCATCATCGCCCCAGTACGAATAATCTGGGATCCGATAGAGTGCTGAGTCCAACCCAATGCGTACAAAATCGTGCCAGCACGATCAGGAGTAGAGGTTGAAGCCAATAATTCACACACCTGATTGAATTTATCAATCGGCGTACCACAAACACGATTCACCATTTCAGGTGTATAGCGTTCGTAGTGTTTTTTCAATAACTGATAGACACAACGAGGATTTTGCAGCGTACGGTCTACAACCACCATGCCATCTGCGTCTCGTTCGTAATCCCATGAGTCTTTATTGTAGGTACGTTTTTCTTCGTCGTAACCGGAGAAAATTCCGTCGTCGAAATCAAAGTCTTCACGCACAACAAATGAGAAGTCCGTGTAATTACGTACGTACTCGTGTTGGATTTTGTCGTTATCTAGTAAGTATTTGATCACACCACCCAGGAACACAATATCGGTTCCAGTACGGATAGGCGCGTACAAGTCCGACACGGAGGCCGAACGGGTAAAGCGAGGATCAACTACGATTAATTTTGCATTGTTATGAGCTTTGGCTTCAGTAACCCATTTAAAACCACACGGGTGAGCTTCGGCCGCGTTACCGCCCATAATCAAAACCACGTCAGCGTTTTTGATGTCGACCCAATGGTTCGTCATCGCACCTCGGCCAAACGTCGGGGCAAGACCTGCCACCGTCGGACCGTGTCAAACGCGTGCTTGGTTATCGAATGCAAGCATTCCTAAGGTACGAGCAACCTTGTGGGTGATATAGCCCACCTCGTTACTACTGGCAGATGCCGCCAACATACCTGTTGTAGTCCAACGGTTAACTGTTTTACCGTCATCCGTTTGCTGGACAAAGTTTGCATCGCGGTCTTCTTTCATGAGTTTCGCGATACGCGTCAAAGCCTCATCCCAAGAGATACGTTTCCACGTATCGGAACCGGGCGCGCGGTACTCGGGGTATTTTAGGCGATTTGGACTGTGGATGAAATCAACCAAGCCTGCACCTTTAGGACAAAGTGTCCCACGGTTCACAGGGTGATCATGGTCACCTTCGATGTGTACAACGCTAGGTTTGGCATTCATGCCACCATCACCTAAGCTATACAGTAAAATACCACAGGCCACAGAGCAATAAGGACAGGTACTGCGGGTTTCGACCATACGCGTCAACTTATATTGACGCGCGGCTGCTACCGCAGGTGTAGGTGCAACACCCAGCAAAGCCATACTAGACCCTGCGAGTGTCCCCCCTGTCACCTTAAAAAACTGGCGCCGACTCATGTTATTCATGGACGCTCTCCAATAGAGGTAATCAGTTATGCATTAAGATCAGACCGTACTCATTAACCATTAGTACATCTGCATCATGTGTTTTATTGTACCCTTATTGTTAATAAGTCCATATAAGCCAAGGTATATAGCGATGATTTGTCTATTGCAACGAGTAAAAAAAGCAAAAGTTGTCATAAGTGAACAAACCGTAGGACAAATAGAAACGGGCCTGCTCGTTTTCGTTTGTGCGGAGTCATCAGACTCCCCACAAACAATTGATAAAGCCTTATCTGTAGTTGAGCCGGATGCGGCCGGGAACATTAGAGCAGCTATTCTTGAGTTT
>NZ_CANRIC010000048.1:0-17761 GCF_947630565.1 uncultured Paenalcaligenes sp. | reverse complement strand
TGAACTACCTTCGAAATACTGTCAAGTATTTTTTGAAAATAAATTTGAATATTCAAACTTGCTTTCAAAAGACACTTGCTACCTGAACCGGATCAATTCAATCCGTGAAACAAACAAAGCGTAATTATGAGGCCGTATTTATTTCCTGTCAAGCTTTTTTGATGCCAACCATTTAGTGGTTGTTTTCAAAAGCTGCATTGTTTGCTCGAAGCCCTCGCTGCAGAAAAAGAACTATAACAAGTAAATAATAATAATGCAAGTCTATTTATGCACTCTGCAAAAACAACGCTCTGCATTTTTGCAGAGTGATTCTTACGTGTATCTATGCATACCTATGTCACGCTAAAAAAGCTAAGCTATCAAGATCAATCATCTATATATAAGAGCAGCCATGTCTGAAGACATTTTAATTAACGTTACTCCCTTTGAGACCCGTGTTGCATTAGTCGAACAAGGGCAAGTACAAGAGCTGCATGTAGAGCGCAGCATACAACGCGGCTACGTCGGTAATATCTATTTAGGTAAGGTTGTACGTGTCTTGCCTGGTATGCAAAGTGCATTTATAGAGATCGGCTTAGAGCGTGCCGCTTTTATTCATGTAGCCGACTTACGTCAAAACCGCAAAGAACGTATTGAGGGCTCCCCAGCGACCCCAATAGAAAAACTCTTGTTTGAAGGTCAGTCTCTTATAGTACAAGTGACTAAAGACCCTATAGGTACTAAAGGGGCCCGCCTATCTACCCAAATCAGTATCGCGGGTCGAATGCTCGTGTATTTGCCCTATGACCCTCATATAGGCGTATCACAAAAAATTGATGGCGAAGATAATAGACAACAGCTCAAAGAGCGTGTGCAACGCATAGCGAACTCAGAAGAAGGTGGCTTTATCGTCCGCACACAGGCAGAAATAGCCACAGACGAAGAGCTGCAAACTGATTGTGTGTATTTGAAAAAGCTTTGGGGGATTATTTTACAACGCCTCAAGTCTCAAGGAGCTCCCTCTACCCTCTATACAGAGCTTCATCTACATCAACGCGTCTTGCGTGATGTGGCTCACCCAAACACGGGTAAAATTATTGTGGATTCACGCATGGTCTATCAACAGATGTTGGAGTGGGCCGACGTCTATACCCCCGCTTTGGTTGACCGAATCTATCATCACAGTGGTAGTCGCCCCCTGTTTGACACAGTACGGGCAGAAGAGGAAATTCAACGCGCCTTATCTCGACGGGTAGATTTAAAATCAGGTGGTTATTTAATTATTGATCAAACTGAAGCGCTAACCACGGTAGATGTCAACACAGGTGGGTATGTAGGGGGACGTAATTTTGGCGACACTATATTCAAAACAAACCTTGAGGCATCGGTTGCTATTGCTCGCCAACTTCGTTTACGGAATCTAGGTGGCATTATTATTCTTGATTTTATTGATATGGAGCACCACGAGCATCGCGAGTCGGTACTCGAGGAACTACGCAACGCCTTAGCCAAAGACCGTACACGTATTACTATTAGTGGGTTTAGTCAGCTCGGCCTGGTGGAGATGACGCGTAAACGTACACGCGAATCATTAAGTAACTTACTGTGTGAGCCCTGCCCTACTTGTCAGTCCAGAGGGTCAGTACTAACCGCTCGTAGTGTCTGTTATGAAATTCTACGCGAAATTCTTCGTGAGGCTCGTCAGTTCAACCCAAAAGAATTTCGTGTATTGGCTTCTCAAGATGTAGTTGATCTTTTTCTTGAAGAGGAAAGTCAACATCTAGCGCAAACCGGCGATTTTATCGGCAAGTCCATTTCACTAGAGGTTGACAGTCTGTATTCACAAGAACAATACGATATTATTTTGTTTTAGCACTAATCCCTGTTGGGCAAGTCGTAGGCTTGCTCAACACTTGTAATATCTGACGTGCTAGCTCTTTGTTTTTCGCATAATATGTATAGCCCTGAATCCCGAGCTTGCCTGTGGTGTACGCCGTTAAATCAAATAAAACCTGGTCGCGTAACTGTGTCGCTGAACTAGGGCCATAAATAAGCGTAGAGAAATGCACCTGCAACGGATCTTGCTTTAACTCAAAATAAATATCACACGCCTCTCGGTGTAAGTAAAGTTGACGCTGTACTGTAGGCAGATCCATATAGGTATCTGTATCTACATATTTATAATTACTATTGCGTAAATCAAATTCTCTGAGTTCACCTGTGCTCTGTGTTGTGACACAGCCCGCCGTTAGCATCGCTATTACTGCAGACAAGACCATTTTTTTCATTTTCATTTCCTTAGTTCATTTCAAACTGCATGTGATAGAGACCGGCGTAAATTCCATCTAAGGCTAGCAACTCATCATGGGTCCCTGCCTCTGCTATCTGCCCCTCATCCAATACGATAATTCGATCGGCTTTTTGCACAGTAGATAGGCGATGGGCAATAACGAGTGTAGATCGGTTTTTCATGAGTCGTTCTAAAGACAGTTGCACTTGACGTTCAGACTCATTATCTAAAGCAGAGGTGGCCTCGTCCAAGACTAGAATAGGTGCATTTTTAATTAGTGCTCGAGCTATTGCTAAACGTTGGCGTTGCCCACCTGATAGGTTCCCTGCTTTTTCTCCGACCTGAGTATTAATACCTTCGGGTAAAGACTGCACAAATTTTGCTAGATTCGCAGCCTCTAGAGCTTGCCAAACCTGCTCCTCTGGCACGTCTGCATATGCCCCATAAGCCACGTTCTCCTTGATACTACCCTCAAAGAGAACCACATCCTGACTGACAAAAGACTGATGCAAGCGTAATGAGCGAAGCTGAATGTCAGAAGCAGGAAGATCATCAATAAAAATATCACCTGCTGTAGGCTGCACGAATCGAGGCAACATATTAGCCAAGGTCGTTTTACCACTGCCGGATCTACCCACCAAAGCGACTGTTTGGCCAGGCAAAATAGTCAGGGACACATTATCAATCGTTAGCCTTTCTTGACCAGGATAACGATGACTAATATTTCTGAACTCAATCTTGCCTTGGATAGGAGTAGGCAACTGCTGACGGCCTTGATCGGGTTCCGCATCAAATCCCACTAAAGTAAAAACGCTCTCTGCGGCAGCCAGCATTTTTTGAACTGTGCCAGTTAAGTTGGCCAGTCGTCGAATTGGATCAAACAGCTGAACTAAAGCGGCCATAAAAGCCGCGAAACCGCCTACTGTTAATCCTTTAGTGCTGGCTTGGTACAAAGCAACTGAAATCACGGCAGCCACAGCAATAGAAATAAAGAACTGAGTGATCGGAGATAACGCTGCACTCGCACTGGCGGCTCGCATCGCAAAGCGACGAATACGTGCATTCACATAATGAAAACGTTCGGCTTCACGCTCATAGCCATCAAATAGCTTGATAACCCGCTGCCCCTCGATGGTTTCACCCACTACTCGAGTCAGCTCGGCATTCATATCCAAAGCGCCCCGATTGATATTACGTAATCGTTTCGATATCACTCGTGCTGTTAAATAGGCAATGGGTAGCATCACAAAAACGATGAGTGTTAACTGCCATGACATATATAGCAGTACCGCAATTAATGCCACTACCGTTAGGGTTTCACGCACTAAAACGGTGATGACCTCTGTGGCTACAGTAGTAAGCGTACCCGCATCAATAGTAAAACGATTCAATAAGCGCCCTGTGTCTCCCTCTTTGAACTTACTATCAGGTAAGGACAAGAGTCGATCAAACATCTCGGTACGTAAATTGCGCAACATATTATTTGCGACTAAAGCCAGTAAGTAGCTACTGGCATAAGAGGCTATACCGCGCACCAGCATAATACCAACGACCGCTAAGGGTAATAGCCAAATATAGTAAGGTTTAGTTCCGGTAAAACCTTCGTCTAGTAGAGGCTTCATAATCACGGCTAGGATGGGTTTAGTCGCTGAAACGACACTTACCAATAGCACCGCTACGATGATCATCTTCCAATAAGGACATAACCGACTATAAATTCGACGCCAAATATCCGCTTCCGCATTAAAATCAGAAGCAATAGGCTTACTTTTTAGGCTTTTCAACAGAACTCTCACTTATATACTAGAGGATTGGCGTATTTTAGCGCTTATGTCGCTTTGGCTCTAGTTAGCTATCTTTAATTACAATGAATGTAGATTCCATGACCTCACTGCCCTTAGTTTACCTACGTTTACCCAATTGGTTAGGTGACGTATGCATGAGTTTACCGGTCTTAGAGGCCTTGTTAGCTCGCAACTATAGTGTGGTGGTTTGTGCACGGCCATGGGCTAAACAACTACTCTCTGGTTATGCCTTGAGTGGCTTTGTTCCCATGAGCGGTCAGTGGCTCGCTGATGCCAAAACACTTAGAACTTATAGAAAAATACATAAAATACCAAGCGTAGGCCTTAGTCTACCCGACTCTTTATCTAGCGCCTTAGTCTTTCGTTGGGCAGCAATTCCTGCCGCTGGCTACAAAGACGATGGCCGCAGTTGGTTACTGAAGTGGCCTATTTCCAAGCCAAGCCAAGCTCTGCATGCCGTCGAATCATGGTATGAGTTAGCCTATCAAGCCTCAGTGCGTTGGCAGCATCCTATTGCACCCAAAGCGATGAGCTCTCTGCATCTAGCAGGCGTACCAGAGGCTGATCCAGAAAAATTTGGCCTAAACCAGACAACCAAAAACCTATTAATTGCACCTACTGCTGTAGGCTTACATAAAGGCCAGGTCAAGGTGTGGCCTTATTATGAGTCATTAACCCAAGCGCTACAACAACAAGGCTATACCGTCTATATGTGCCCGCCCCCTAATGAAATTGCAGAGGCAGAGAAAAATGCACCATCCGCAATACGTCTGAAACCTTGTGCCTTGTTAGAGTTTGCTCAATTATGTAAAAGTGTGGATATGGTGATATGTAATGACTCTGGTGTTTCACATATTGCTGCTGCAGTAGATGCGCTACAAATCACGTTAATAGGCGTCACGGACGCCACCCACACAGGCCCTTGGTCAGATCAGGCACTGTGTTTAGGTCAATTAGGTCAATGGCCAACGTTAGAAACAGTACTACACCACATAACACAGCGCCTACGTACTGAGTGATATAGATATGAATTTTTCTAATTTTTTAGCCCAACTCGTCATTCCACTCAACCTAAGTATTGCCCTACTGCTATTAGCCACGTTATTTTTGTTATTAAAACGCAAAAAACGGGCATTTAGCTTAGGTTTCTTTGCTCTTGTTTGGGTTTTATTTTGGTCATTACCAGCAGCCTCTATTTGGCTAGGAGGCCACTTAGAGAATCGCTATCACTATGAAACAGCACAGCATGTGCCTGTTGCAGACGCAATCGTAGTTTTAGGCGGGCACACAGCCAATAGCCGACATAACTGGTTTGCAGACTATGACGCCAGTAAAACATCCACCCGAATCAGTCGTGGCGCTGAGCTATATGAAGCAAAACGTGCGCCTTTTATCTTGGTTTCAGGGGCGGCTTTCGATGGAGGAACCAGTGAAGCACAGGGTATGGCTCGTTATTTACGCAGCCAAGGTATCCCGGAACATGCGATTGTTATTGAGGAAAAAAGCTTTACCACCCAAGAAAATGCTATTTATAGCGCGCGTATTCTCAGAGAAAAAAACGTGAATCGTATTCTTCTGGTTACCTCTGCTTTGCATATGCCTCGGTCTGTAGCATCATTTACCAAAGAGGGTCTTGAGGTCATCCCAGCCCCAGTGGCTCCACAAATCACACGTCCTGACGATAGCTGGGAGGCTATTTGGACACCTAACTATCAAGCGCTTAATGCAAGCCGCTCTATTATTAAAGAGTATGTTGGCTTATTGGTGTATTGGGTGCGAGGCTGGGTGTAATGTTATTGGGATGCAGGAGGCTCCGGTTTCCAATTTGTTTTACGGTTTAACAACCATAATTTACTATACCTAAAGAAACTGCCTGCCGATGCAACAGTAGCTAAGATAAAGCCCTCTTTGCCATCTAAAAAGCCGCGACGAATAAGGTAAATGCGCACAAAGGTCCAAAAAGCCTTAGCCATAATGCCAAATATACCAATCGTTTTGCCTTTATCATGCAATTGCTGTGCGGCAGCACTGGAATACTGGTTCGTTTTATTGATCAGGGTTTCCAAACTGTCATAAGGATAGTGCAACAAATGGGCCTGCAGGTCTTGAGTTAGCCCCTGCACAATCACACTTTCGTGAACCGCCACGTCTTTAAATCGGCCTTTATCTCGTTTAAACAATCGCACGAGCCGGTCTGGCCACCATCCACTATGTTTAATCCAACGCCCCCCAAAACAAGACAGACGCGCTACGGTATAAGCATCCGCCTGAGGGTTTTGTAACACCTGCTGAATGTGCTCGGCCATGGCGTGTGGCACGCGCTCATCTGCATCAATGGACAAGACCCAGTCGTGGGTTGCTAGTTCTAGGGCTTTGTTCTTTTGGGGGCCAAAGCCAGGCCAATGAGTAGTGTGATAGACCTGCGCGCCCATGGCTCGAGCTAGAGCGCAAGTGTTGTCCGTACTGCCTGAGTCCAAGACAATGATTTCATCAGCAAAAGCCACAGACTGAATACACTCAGTGATATGCGCTTGCTCGTTCTTAGTGATAATAATAACGGATAGCATTAACGATCTCGACGTGTGCGTCGCCACTGCTTAAAAGTATTAAAAAAAGGAGCGACAATAGGATGATGGCTGGCTCGAATCCGTTGACCTAAGGTTTTGCCGGGTCGATTACGCACGGCAAAGCGATGAATATGCGTTGCTGGGGTTTTTTGAGTATTACGGCCAAAAGCCTGTGTGGTATATAGATAATTAAATCCTGCCTCTTGAGCTATATGGACATAATCCTCATCAAAATACCCTTGAGGCCAGCATAAATGATCGGACACGGCACCCAACTCTGTTAGCAGCGTCTGTCTAGATGCAGATAACTCCCACTGCATTTTGGCATTTTTTTGCTCTGGCAGGATTTTATCCCAGCGAGTATGCGTATGCGTATGGCTATGAAACTCAATCAAGCCTGAATCCCGCATTGCGTGAACCTCGGACCAACGCAAAATGACCTCATCACTTTTCCCAGCCTCTATTAAGGCTTCGCACTGATGATGATCTGGACAGGCTGGTAGCGTTGCCCCTGTAGCTGTGTTTGCTCGGATCTCACCATGCTGTAGCCATGAGGTAACCAAAAAAATAGTTGCCTTAAAACCATATTTTTTAAGTAGCGGATAGGCATAGACCCAATTATTTAAATACCCGTCATCAAAGGTGATTATCACGCCTTTCCCCACATTTTGCCCCGCCAAATGGGTAGAGAACTCGTCTAAAGTCAGGCCTTTATAACCATTCGCTTGCAACCATTGCAACTGACTCTCAAAATGCTCAGGCGTACAGGCAATCATTCCCGCACCAGGGCGAACATGGTGATACATAAGAACAGGAATAGAAGTCGTCATCATTAGCGTAATTGCTCCAACCAACGGTAATAACTATGTTCTGTGCGTTGTTGCATGGTGGACAGACTAAACCGGCCTTCGGTAACGGCATAGTCATAGCCTGCTTGCCCCATACTTTTACATAATTGAGGGTCATCAATTAAACGCTGTAACGCGTTGCGCAATGCCACAATGTCATGCAGTGGTACTAACATACCACTTTTACCCGCAGCCATCATTTCAGGCACACCGCCTACTTGCGTGCCGATCACAGGCAATTTTGCCGCTGCGGCCTCAGCAAATGCAGTGCCTGCTGACTCTAAATATGTTGCAGACGCAAAAATAGTTAAATCACCGATTAATTGCGGCACATCATTCCGAGCACCCAAAAAATGAACCTGATTTAATACCTCGAGTTGTGTCGCAAAATTTTCTAATTGCGCTTGTAAAGCACCACCGCCAATAATGACTAAATGGACGGAGGGTTGGGCTCGCAAAATAGGAGCCATGGCTTGAATCAGCTCCTGCATGCCTTTTTCTTTGCGTAAGACAGCGATGCTTCCCACTAGAATGGCATGCTCATCTACGCCTAGCTCTTTACGTAAAACTTGCTCAGGTAAAGGGTCGGGTAATTCCACAGCAGGAAACACAATATCCACATAATCTGGATTCATGCCCCTTTGTACTACTTGATTCCGTACAAACTCACTGACAGCGATCACTCGATGAGGAATCCAACGGTACGATAACAGTGAGCCAATCGGTTTTGCTAAATGTCGAGTCCGAACAACCAAGGGAACGCCGGCTAAGCGCGCAGCGGCTCCTGCATGTACCGTATCTCGTCGACTGTGTGTATTCACCACATCATAGGCTTGTGCTTTCATTAAATTACGTAAACGCCATATATTGCGCCAAAAGTCTGCACCACTATCCATCACGGCTTGATGTACCGTAAAGCCATCTGACTCTAAATGCTGACGTAGTAATGAGTCAGGCTGGCATAAAGCCTCTGCCTGATGCCCTTTGAGCCGCATCATACGCATCAACCGATGGATATAGCGCTCTTGCCCACCGTAATTAGTCGCTGCCTCGGTATAAAGTATTTTTAAAGGCTGCATTAGTAGTTAATCTCCACGGCATCCGCGCCTAGCCATTGTTCTAAATTTTCTAACATCACATCTGCTAATCGCACGCGCCATTCGGCCCCTAACCGAACCTGACACTCATACTGATGATTATCTAAGGCAAGCTCTACCGCCACCCCCGGTATGTTGTTCTCGGGTTCTGCCCTAAAGGGATTAAGCAGCTGATACAATTTTTCTGTATTGTAATTAGGTTCAGTTAACAAAAGTCGCAGACTTCGAGCGCGCGCCTCTCTGGCTAATTGAAGATCATAGATTTCATCTGCCGTAATACGCAACCCCCCTGAATAATCATCAAAGCTAACCTTACCCTTAATGATAATCAGTTGATCCTCTTTAAGACGCTGACGGTTTTGCTCAAAGACCTCATTAAAAATAGTCACTTCGACTTGGGCAGAGCCATCATCTAAGGCGGCTATCATCATTCGACCACGCCGAGTCATGCGCACCCGCACCCCTGACAGAACCCCCGCAAACCATTGTGGATCACGAGATGGCTCTAGTCTGGCTAATTGCGTCGGGGCAAAACGACGTACCTCATCACGCCACGCATCAAATAAATGACCACTGAAATAAAAGCCCATGGCTGTTTTTTCTTGACGTAATTGGGTCTGCAAATCCCATGCAGTGACTTGCTCCAGAGCTGAATCAATAATGTCATCCGCATCATCGTCAAATAAAGATACCTGATGGGCATTACGCGCCGCTTGGTTCGCGGCTTCCATGGCTCGACTAACGGTGGCTAATAATGCAGCCCTGTTTTCATCAATAGAGTCAAAAGCGCCAGCCTTAATTAAGGCCTCTAGTGTGCGTCTATTTAGACTGGCCCGATCAACCCGTTTACAAAAATCGAATAGGCTCTTGAAAACACCACCGCTTTGGCGGGCAGCCACAATCGCATGAATAGCGGCTTCGCCCACCCCTTTAATCGCCCCCAAACCATAACGAATGGTACGAGGAGATTTACCTTTAGCGCTATGAGCATCTTTAACCGGAATGAAACGATATTCAGACGCATTCACATCAGGAGGCAACACAGCCACCCCATTTGCCAACGCATCTTTCCAAAAAATCTGCATTTTGTCGGTATCATCCATATCCGACAACATCGTTCCTGCAATAAATTCAGCAGGATGATAGGCTTTGAGCCATGCAGTGTGGTAGGCAATTAGCGCGTAAGCCGCTGAGTGACTTTTATTAAACCCATAGCCTGCGAATTTTTCCATCAAATCAAAAAGCTTAACCGCCAAGTGTGCGTCATAGCCTTTTTCTACCGCCCCTTTCTCGAAGATCTCTCGGTGCATCGCCATTTCTTCGGGCTTCTTTTTACCCATAGCGCGACGCAATAGGTCTGCACCACCTAATGAGTACCCACCGATGATCTGCGAAATCAGCATCACCTGCTCTTGATAAACAATCACGCCATAGGTGCTTTGTAATACAGACTCAAGATCTGGGTGAAAATAATCCACCTCTGCACGTCCATGCTTACGGTTTACAAAGTCCACCACCATACCGGACTCAAGCGGGCCTGGCCTATATAACGCCAACATCGCGATAATATCTTCAAAGTTGCTTGGGCGTAAATTACGCAGCAACTCTTTCATGCCACGTGACTCTAGCTGAAACACAGCCGTTGTATTCCCATCACATAGCACTTTGTACGCGCCCTGATCATCCAAAGGCAATGCCATCAAATCAAAATCTTTTTTATCCTCATTGAATTGGCGTACATACTTAACTGCCCAATCCAAAATGGTTAAATTTCGCAGACCTAAAAAGTCAAACTTAACCAGCCCCGCATCCTCTACGTCATCCTTATCATATTGAGAAACGGCATTCGCATCCTCTCCGGGCTGACGATACAGCGGACAAAAATCGATTAATTTGCCTGGCGCAATAAGTACGCCCCCGGCATGCATTCCTACACTACGCGTTAAGCCCTCAAGGGGACGAGCCACATCAATCAGCGATTTAACCTCCTCGTCTGTTTCGTAACGCTCTTTAAAAGCGGGCTCATCCGCCAATGCGCGACTTAAGCTCCATGGATCTGCTGGACTAAAAGGAATCAGTTTAGATAAACCGTCACATAAGCCATAGGGCAGCTCTAAAACTCGCCCAACGTCACGAATTACCGCTTTAGCGCCTAACGTACCAAACGTAGCAATTTGACTAACGGCTTGTCGACCATACTTTTGCTTTACGTAATCAATGACTCGTTCGCGATTATCCTGACAAAAATCAATATCAAAGTCAGGCATGGACACACGTTCAGGATTTAAAAATCGCTCAAAAAGCAAGTCATAGCGCAATGGGTCTAAGTCCGTAATGCCCATACTATAAGCCACCAAAGAGCCGGCTCCCGACCCACGCCCCGGCCCGACTGGAACACCATTGGCTTTGCCCCAGTTAATGAAGTCGGCCACGATCAAAAAGTAACCGGGGAACCCCATATCAATAATGGTTTTGCACTCCCATGCCAACCGGTCAAAATACGTTTGACGATGTGTTTCTCGTTCAGTTGCGTCCGGGTATAATTGCGCTAAGCGTTTCTCTAAGCCAATTTCTGCCTCGTGGATAAGAAAATCACCTAGCCCCATTCCTTCGGGAGTAGGAAAATCTGGCAAATGAGGCTTACCTAGTTTCAACTCTAAATTACAGCGTTTCGCTATCTCTACCGTATTGGCTAAGGCAGAGGGAACATCAGCAAATCGTTGCTGCATGTACTCCGAGCTAACAAAGTACTGTTCAGGCGTAAATTTACGTACACGACGCGGGTTAGCTAGTTGTTCACCTTCGGCAATACAAACCCGTACCTCGTGTGCTCTAAAGTCATCCGAAACAGCGAACTGAATGGGGTGTGTCGCCACGACCGGTAAACCTAACTGAGTCGCCATATCCAAAGCGCCCGCAATATAGCGTTCCTCGTCCTCGAAACCAGCCCGTTGCAACTCCAGAAAATAGCGATTTGGATAATGAGTTTGCCATTGCTGCGCCCATGCAGCCGCCTGCTCTAGGTTGCCTGATAGAAGAGCCTGTCCTACATCACCTTGATGCGCGCCTGACAAGAGAATCAAATTAGGTTGATGCAACAACCACTCACGCTTGACCTCTCCTCTACCCTTATACTGATTATCTAACCAAGCCTGAGTCAACAAATCACAAAGTGCCAAATAGCCTTCGTGGTTCATCGCTAATACAGCGACCCGAAAAGGTTTGTCTCGGTCCAGTTCATTTTCTAAATATAAATCACTGCCTGCGATAGGTTTAATGCCATTTTTACGGGCCGCTTTATAAAACTTAATTAAGCCAAAAAAGTTACCTAAATCAGTTAGTGCTAAAGCGGGCTGCCCATACTCTTTGGCCTTAGCCACCATAGCAGGAATACGTGTAATCCCATCCACCACGGAGAACTCAGAATGACTACGCAAATGGACAAAAGAAGGGGTGTTTGTCATAAAAAAACTCAATGGGATTTAGTGCTGCATCGCGTGCCATGCACGCTCTACACGTTTAACAGAAATAGGCATAGGGGTACGTAGTTCCTGAGCAAATAAAGAAACCCGTAGTTCCTCAAGCATCCAAAAAAAACGCTCAAGTTGTGGGTCCTCTGCCCCTTTAAGTGCCACCTTAGCACGCAAATATTTGGTTTGCCACGGTAGAACATCACCCAATAAACGTTGGTCCCGAGTGGGGTCAGCGCGTCGCTTGTCAATTCGAATCTGTAATGCTTTTAGGTAACGTGGGTAATGACCAAGCTGCTGCGCATCGGTATCCCGAATAAACCATTTAGACATCAAGCGCCCTTGTTGCGCCTGCATGTCCTCGTAAGCCTGTGCGTGTGCTTTCACTGTGGGTAGCTTGCGCATGAACTCCGTCCATGTTTGCAAAATCACATTTGCTTGTTTCGCTACCTCTTGCGTAATCAGACCGAAGCGATTTCTAGACTGTTCAACTCGCTCATTAAAGGCTTTTTCATCTGTTGGCCATGGCTCAACTAAGCAAGACTGATCAATAGCGGCATCAATAATCTGATTTTTTAGCTCGTCCTGTGTGCCTATATTCATATAGAGCAATGCCATACGAGTTAAGTCTTTAATATTTTTTTCTTGAAACCTCACCGCCTCGCGCAAGGCAATTTTGAATAAACGACGCAGCCCTACCTTGTGATGTCGTATTGCTACCGCAGGATCATCAAACACATCAAGCTCACAATATTCCCCTTTGTCCACTAAGGCTGGATAACCAATCACGGCTTGTCCACGACGCCGAATTTCCAAAATCTCCGGTAATTGCCCAAAACTCCATGTTGTAATTTTTTCGTGGTCTAAGGCTTTAGCTACCGACTTATCTTTTACGGCAACTTCTTGGAACGAAGCCTGAGCAGCTTGGCCATGCTCGGCCTTAAGTTTGTCAATATTGCGCCCGCCGGACAACATACGACCATGCTCATCAACGAGTTTAAAATTCATCAATAAATGAGTAGGCAACGTCTCTTGCTTAAAGTCAGAAGCGTGTAAGCGCACTCTTTTTTGCTTCCAGACATCATCAATTAATGCATCAATCAAACTTTTAGAGGGAGCATGTGCTAGTTCAAACCATCGTTGATGGAACCCATCGGCATAGTCAGGCACTGGCACCGTAGCGCGTCGTAAACGCTGCGGCAAAGAGCGTAATAAATGCTGTACCTTTTCTTTCAACATGCCAGGCACTAGCCACTGTGCCCTATCATTGTCCATTTGATTTAGATGAAACAAAGGAACTGTCACCGTTAGGCCGTCTCGTATGGAGCCCGGCTCAAAGTGATAATCAGCCTTTAGCTTGACTCCTTTCCACTCTATTTGACGTGGAAAAACATCAGTAGTGACGCCTGCGGCTTCGTGCTGCATCAGTTGATCTCGACTCAGCAACAAAGCGTCAGCCTGATCTTTAGCTAATTTTTTATACCAACGCTCTAGCGTGGCAGTTTGAAATACATCCGCTGGAATCAAGTTATCATAAAATGCATAAATCAATGCATCATCAACCAAAATATCGGGTCGACGTGATTGGTGTTCTAATTTTTCGACTGCATTGATCTGCTGATCATTATGCTTAAGAAAAGCTAAATTAGACTGAATTTCTCCGGCTACTAAGCCATCACGAATAAAAATCTCTCGGGCTTCGACCGGGTTAATACGCCCATAATGAACTCGACGCCCACTATAAATCGTTAAGCCATAAAGAGCCGCTTTTTCATTTGCAACGACCTGCCCAGCCCGTTTTTCCCACCGCGCATCTGACCACGTTTTTTTCAGTAGATGACCTGCAACTCGCTCTATCCAAACCGGCTCAATACGAGCCAAGCAGCGTGCATACAATCGCGTTGTCTCTACGAGCTCCGCAGCCAATACCCAACGTCCCGCTTTTTTCCCCAAAGTGGAGCCTGGATGTACATAAAAGCGAATATCACGCGTACCTTGATAGGCATTCGACTCTTCGGATTTATGGCCTATATTTCCGACTAGCCCCGTTAACAAACACAAATGTATTTGTTCATAAGTGGCAGGGGCCTCATTAAAACGCCAATTTTGCTCTCGAATTAAGGTTTGCAGCTGCTTATGAACCTCTCGCCATTCCCTAAATCGCATCGGTGATAAAAATCGCTCTCGTAACAAGGTGGCTAATTTACGATGAGACAAACGGCTTTTCACCTGCTCGGCATACCATTGCCACATTTTAATAAAAGACAAAAATTCGGACTGTGCCTCTACAAATACCTGATGGGCTCGCTCTGCAAGCTCTCGACTCTCCATCGGTCGTTCACGCGGATCTTGTACCGATAGCGCCGAAGCAATAATCAGCATTTCACTTAAGCATTGCTGATCTCTGGCCGCAAGAATCATACGAGCAATGCGTGGGTCTAAAGGTAGACGGGCTATCTCTTGGCCTATTTTGGTCAGTAGCCGCTGCTCATCTAAGGCCCCAATTTCCTGCAAGAGCTGATACCCATCCGCAATAGCACGTCCAGAGGGGGCATCCACAAAGGGAAAGCTTTCTACATCATTAAGTCGTAGTGCTTTCATGCGCAAAATCACTGCAGCTAGCGATGAGCGTAGAATTTCAGGGTCCGTAAAGGCAGCACGCTGGCTAAACTCGGTTTCATCATATAAGCGTATGCAAACACCTGGCCCCACTCGACCACATCGACCTGCTCGCTGATTAGCAGAGGCCTGACTGATGGCCTCAATACGTAATTGCTCCACCTTATTGCGCCATGAATAACGTTTGACACGAGCTAATCCACTATCAATCACATACCGAATACCAGGCACAGTTAGTGAGGTTTCCGCTACGTTTGTGGCCAACACAATACGTCTTGCATTACCTTGTGGTTTAAAAATACGCGTTTGCTCTGCATGGCTTAGCCGTGCGTATAAAGGCAGGATATCCACGCCCACAAATTGGGCTTTTCTTAGCACATCCGTTGCCTCTCTAATCTCGCGCTCGCCGGGAAGAAAGACCAACACATCGCCACTGCCTAAACGTTGGCATTCTTGGACGGCATCTAAAATGGCATCATTTAGATCTCGCTCAGAGATATCCTCTTTTTTCTGTGCCTCTTGATCCACCTTATCCGTTAAAATAGGTCTATAGCGAATCTCTACCGGATATAATCGACCGGAAACCTCAATGATAGGAGCTGGTTTGCCCCCAGTCTGAAAATGGGTAGCAAACTGCTCAGCATCAATGGTTGCCGAGGTAATAATGACCTTTAAGTCTTTTCTTTTTTGAATAAGCTGACTTAAAAACCCAAGTAAAAAATCGATATTTAAACTACGTTCATGTGCCTCATCGATAATAATCGTATCGTAACGACGTAATAGAGGATCTCGTTGTGACTCGGCTAGCAAGATCCCATCCGTCATCAGCTTAATCGCTGATCGAGGACTGGTTTTATCGGTAAAGCGTATTTGATAACCGACCCAATCACCTATTTCTGTTTGTAATTCCTCGGCTATACGATTTGCTACCGATGTCGCAGCAATACGACGCGGTTGGGTATGGCCAATCATTTTTTTACGGCCACGCCCTAATTCCAAACAAATTTTTGGTAACTGAGTGGTTTTCCCTGATCCGGTTTCACCGCTTACAATAACCACTTGATTGTTCTTGATGGCGTCCGCAATTTCAGCACGCCGAGCACTTACAGGTAAGTCCTCTGGATACGTAATAGTAGGAAAAGAAATGACTTCGGTTGGCTGTTCGGTATTTATTTGCATGAAACTCGTTTTATGGTAATCAGTCCATCATTATAATTTTGCTTTACTCTTTGTTCACCTTATTCATCACATCACTATGAGCCAATCTGACATCGATACCCTTTCTGCCCAAGACGCTCCTGAATTTGCCCCCGCTCAGTTTGTGCGTTGGTTTCGAGAGGTGGCGCCTTATGTACATCGCTTTAGAGGCAAAACCTTTGTGATTGCTTTTGGTGGTGAACTCGTCAGGGACGGAATGCTAAGCACACTAATCCCTGATCTTTCGTTAATGTCTGCACTAGGCATTAAACTAGTATTAATCCATGGCTCTAGACCCCAAGTTAATGAACAACTGCGTGTCAAGGGCCATGACATGCGTTTTGGTCGGCGTAATGAACCAACCAGTGCTGCAGCATTAGAGTGTGCCAAAGAGGCAGCGGGTGAAATCCGTCTCGATATTGAGGCGGCGTTTAGTCAAGGCTTACCAAACACGCCGATGTCACATGCTCAAATTCGTGTGATTTCAGGTAACTTTGTTACAGCTCGTCCCATGGGAGTCATAGATGGAGTGGACTACAAACATGCGGGCGCTGTACGCAAAATTGATACGAACTCTATTCTACGTTCTTTAGAGCACGAAGCCATTGTACTGCTATCCCCCTTAGGTTTTTCACCAACAGGTGAAGCATTTAATCTGGCCATGGAAGAGCTTGCCCTAAATACAGCCGTAGCCATACGTGCAGAAAAACTGATTTATCTCACTCCAAACGGCATCGCTACCAAAGACCTAGGGGCGGAAATAGCTGGTGAACTAGCCCGTATTGAGGCAGATAAGCTGCTTAGCGCAGGCCAGCTTGATGATGACTCTACTGTATTTTTAGAGTCAGCCTCTCAAGCCGTAAAACGTGGCGTACCCCGAGCTCATTTGGTTCCTTACCCCCAAGACGGCGGGGTCTTGCTTGAGATCTTCACCCATGACGGTGTAGGCACTATGGTCGTAGAAGACAAACTGGATGATTTGCGACCTGCAACCTTAGATGATGTAGGGGCTATTCTCCAACTGATAGAGCCGCTCGAAGCAGACGGGACCTTAGTGCCGCGTGGGCGTGCCGTTGTAGAGCGTGAGGTAGAACGCTTTACCGTATTAGAACATGACGGCATTATCTATGGGTGTGTTTCCATTACCCCATACTTAAGTGAAAACATGGTCGAAATGGCCTGTTTAATTGTGCAATCTGAATGGCAAGGTGAAGGTGAAGGCGAACTATTACTGCGTCACGCAGAAAGCCGTGCCAAAACCTTGGGTGCCACCCATCTTTTTGTCTTAACTACACGTACCTCTCATTGGTTTATCAAACGTGGTTTTATGCAAGGCTCTGTGTCTAATCTACCAAAAGAAAAGCAAGCACAATACAATCGCTCACGCAACAGCTTAGTTTTTATTAAGAAGCTAAAATAAACCGTATACACATATCATTTACGCGGTTTGCTAGGGCTCTGCGCGACTCCCTATTACAATGGGATCGATAATTTATTTATAAAGGTGTTATATGTCCAGAATGGTGCAGTGTATAAAACTAAAAATGCAAGCCCCAGGCTTAGAGTTTCCTCCTTACCCGGGTGATCTAGGGGTGAAAATCTGGCAGTCCATTTCACAAGAAGCTTGGGCTAATTGGATCCAAATTCAAACGCGTATTGTGAATGAGAACCGTTTGAATTTAGCTGACGCACGTGCTCGAAAATATTTAACCGAGCAAATGCAACGTTACTTATTCGAAGACCAAGAGGTCGATGCTCACGGGTATGTGCCCCCTACCGAATAAGCCACGCATACAAAAAAGCCGCTTGCATTGGAGTATATAGTGAACTTTATGTACTTCACTGCGTGAGTGAGTGAGTGCCCCATGAGCAGAGCCTTTTGGGGCATT
>NZ_CANRIC010000047.1:0-18045 GCF_947630565.1 uncultured Paenalcaligenes sp. | reverse complement strand
TAAAAACTGCTTGTGGCGCACGTGCTGATTAAATATATCTTGCCGCGTTTTGCGGCAACGTCTTACATCCTCCACCTAAAGAAGAGGTTTTCGACGTAATCTGATAAAAAATTCAGTACCACAAAAAAAACCCACAAAAAATCATTGTGGGTTTTTTATTTGCCATTATCTGAACCTATGGCGGCCCCAGCAGGAATCGAACCTGCAACTATCCCTTAGGAGGGGACTATTATATCCATTTAACTATGGGGCCAAGCAACCTAAAATTATAGAGACAAAGTACAATTAACTGCAATGCAAAATAAGATTTTTTTACCCTAGCTCATTTTGGGTTTGTTGTTTAGTCCTGACTTTTACACAAATTAACGCTTATGTCCTCATCTACGCCCCTTTTAGCGGCTTATGACCTTTTTTTACCTGACGAAGACGCTACTATAAGAATAGCTCAGCTGCTCTCTCAGGCAGTTCAACCTATTGATTCCAAAGTACATCTGTACCTAGAGGGGGATCTAGGTGCCGGAAAAACTGCATTTACACGTGCCTTTCTACGTGCTTTAGGTGTTACAGGACGCATCAAAAGCCCAAGCTACGCCTTATTAGAAAGCTATGCAGTTTCTAACTTAAACCTGTATCACCTTGATTTTTATCGCTTTAATAATCCTCGTGAATGGGTAGAGGCTGGTTTTCGTGATATTCTAGAAGAGAACGCTGTAGTGCTTATTGAATGGCCCGAAAAAGCAGGGGGCCTATTACCCCCGCCGGACTTAAATTTGCATTTTCACTATCAGGATGAGGGGCGTCTACTCTCTATTACAGCCCACAGTACAAAAGGACAGTCATGGCTAAAAACACTCACACAGAACAACTAGATGCGGGCGGGGTGCGCCCAAACCGACGTCGTTTTGTGGCTTCGGCGACAACGTTGTTGGTGTTTTCTATTGTTCCTCGTATTGCCAACGCAAACAGCATCGTCGCAGTACGAACTTGGCCTGCAGATGAATACACTCGTGTCACCTTAGAACTAGACCGAGAGCTCACGTCTGAACATTTTACCTTAGACAATCCCCACCGCATGGTGATTGATCTAAATGGCATCACGATTAATTCCACCCTGCAGGACTTGGTTTCTAAAATCCGTCCCAACGACCCCTACATCAGCAATGTGCGCGTGGGACAGTTTAAACCCGATGTGGTTCGTTTGGTCTTGGATCTAAAACAACCGATTGCGCCGCAGGTGTTTACGCTAAAACCCATTGGCGAATACAAATACCGTCTGGTTATTGACCTGTACCCACGTGTAGCTCGTGATCCACTTTTAGCCTTACAGAATGCGGATGATTCAGATCCATTAGCCTCTGTGCTTGAACAATTAGCCCAGTCTCAGCCTTCTGTGCCAGTTCCAACGGTAACGGGTCAGGCTGCGCCCCCAGTGGTTGCAGCTACGCCTCCCCCTGCGGCATTGCCTCAGGTTGCGCCAACAGCCGCTAATCGCCCTATTTTAATTGCCTTAGATCCCGGTCATGGCGGCGAGGACCCTGGCGCGATTGGCCCAAATGGGACTCGAGAAAAAGACGTGGTGCTGCAAATTGCACAACGTTTAAAACGGCTAATTGATGCTCAACCTAATATGCGGGCGTACCTGACTCGGGACAAGGATTTTTTTGTGCCATTAGGGGTACGAGTACAAAAAGCCCGTCGGGTTAAGGCCGATCTCTTTATTTCTATTCATGCGGATGCATGGATTAAACCCAGCGCAAGAGGTTCGTCGGTGTATGCCCTATCCCAAACAGGAGCCACCAGTACAGCCGCGAGTTGGCTAGCCAAAAAAGAAAACGATGCTGACTTGGTCGGTGGTATCAATATAGGCACGCATAATAAGCAGGTGGCGCAGGTGCTATTAGACCTATCCACTGCAGCTCAGATTAATGATTCGGTTCGTATGGGTACAGGGATTCTTTCCGAGATCGGAAAAATCAATCGCCTGCACAAACGCCAAGTCGAGCGGGCGGGGTTTGCGGTATTAAAAGCCCCTGATATCCCCTCTATTTTGATTGAGACTGCGTTTATTAGTAATCCCACCGAGGAACAGTTACTGCGTAGTGGTAGCCACCAAGACAAACTAGCCAGAGCCATGCTCAGTGGCATTCAGGATTATTTCAAATCAGGGGCCGCCTTAGCGCAGCACGGCTAAATCAAAAAGCACCCTTTTCAACGGGTGCTTTTTTTCTTATTTGGCTTTTCTGGTTTGAATCAGTCGCCATAGCACGCCACCCACCACAGGTACGGCAGCGGCACTGACCCCTAACAAAACGATGGTACTGAGGTGTTCTTTAATAATGGGTACATTACCAAAGAAATACCCCAAGGTAATCAGCCCAAAAATCCAAAGCCCCGCCCCGACTACGTTATAAAACTGAAACAGCGCGGCAGGCATATTCCCTACCCCAGCAACAAAGGGTGCAAAAGTTCTGAACACCGGTAAAAAGCGAGATAATACAACCGTTTTACCACCGTGTTTAGCATAAAACTCCTGCGTCTTTAATAAGGCCCGTTTATCCAAAAATCGAGACTCGGTGCTAAAGACTTTAGGTCCAATGTAGCGTCCTACGTAATAATTCACCGTATTACCTAATATAGCCGCTACAAATAGCAACACACCTAAAAACACGGGATTCAACAACCCGGAGGCCCCAAAAGCACCCGCAATAAACAAGAGCGAATCACCTGGTAAAAAAGGCAAGACGACTAAGCCGGTTTCACCAAAAATAATAAGAAATAAAATGACATATATCCATGCCCCATATTGTTCTACCCAAAGACCTAGGTACTGATCAATATGCAGTAACATAGTTAAAATTTCTGGCATGCTAACCCTTTAAAAAATCTGTCCATCAACAAAGTGTGTTTGTCATCCAACAGGCATTTTACGCTGAAAGAGCCACAATGCATGGACTACAATGGTGACTAGATCTAAACAAGTGAAATTATGACTGCTTATCGTGCTATTGAACCCTTGCCTTCCGTTCTCGTTAGCCAAATTGCCGCTGGCGAGGTCATCGAGCGTCCCGCCTCTGTACTTAAAGAACTCTTAGAAAATGCCTTAGACGCGGGTGCTAAAAACATTGAGATCCGTCTAGATGGTGGCGGTATTCGACGTGTTGCTGTGACGGATGATGGCTCTGGCATCATGAAAAACGAGCTAGCATTGGCCCTGACTCAGCATGCCACCAGTAAAATTCGGTCTTTAACCGAGTTAGAGTCCGTTGCATCAATGGGTTTTAGGGGTGAAGCCCTGCCCTCTATCGCCTCGGTTTCTACGTTAAGTCTACGCTCACGTACAGAGCAAGACGAACACGCCTGGGAATTATTTGCAGGTCAGGATGAACCACAGCCTAGCTCTGGCTCCAGAGGTACAACCGTTGATGTACGACAGATTTTTGATCATATTCCTGCTCGTCGTAAGTTTTTACGCACCGAAGGTACCGAATTTGGGCACTGCATCACAGCGGCGGAGCGCATTGCGCTTGCATACCCAGAGGTCGGCTTTAGAGTTTTTCATAATAATAAAGCCAGTCGTCATTGGCCAGCCGGAACCATTCAAGACCGGATTGTACAGGTTTTAGGTGCTGAGTTCGTCGAACAATGTGTTGCCGTAGAGTCCTCTCACGATCTAATCCGCGTAGAAGGTTTACTCATTCGACCGGCTTTTGCTAAGTCACGCACAGACCAAACCTTTACTTTCGTTAATGGTCGCTTTGTACGTGACCGCGTTATGACGGCGGCAATTCAAGCCGCCTATAAAGATGTACTGCATGGTGACCGCAAACCCGCCTATGTGTTGTATTTATCGATTGACCCCAATAGTGTGGACGTCAACGTACACCCAGCCAAACATGAAGTTCGCTTCCGGGACTCCGGCGCGGTTTTTGCTTTTATCAATAAAAGTCTTAAAGAGGCTTTGGCTGAAAACCAAGCAGAACGCATTCAGCAGACTCCCTCTACTCGCTCTGAAGCAACAGCTGCTGATACCTCTGATTCTCTTGAGCCTAACTCTAGCGCTGGGACGGCGGGTTATCAACATTCAGAGTCCACGTATGTAGTACCGCGACATCAACAGCGATTCGATCTACACGACAGTGCGCCTACGGCACGTACCGTGCCCACCCCAGAGCAGTGGCAAGGTTTTTATGCCCCGATTAAGACTCAAACGTCTACTGCAGCAGCACCATCATCTGCCCCACCTGTTAGGACGCCTGACACTACTACGACGCCTCTTTCTACCCTCGTTCATGAGGCGGCACGTGATTTACCGATGGGCCTGGCCTTAGCTCAGTTGCATGGCGTCTATATCTTATCGCAAGTCAAAAACGGGCTGATTCTGGTCGATATGCATGCAGCACACGAGCGTGTTGTCTACGAAAAACTAAAAACAGCCATGGATATGCATGAGCTGCCAATGCAAGAGCTATTAGTGCCTGTTGTATTTAACTGTAGCCAAACCGAAACCGCCTTAGTCGAAGAACATCAAGAACAATTAGAAAACTTAGGGTTAGTCATGCGCCCTACTGGGCCTACCTCTATTGCCGTTCGAGCGGTTCCGGCCTTATTGGCTCACGGTGACATTGAGGCGCTTGGCCGCAGTGTACTGGCCGATTTAAGTCGTATTGGTGGTTCAAATCGGTTAGAGGCACAACGCAATGAATTACTTTCTACCATGGCGTGTCATAGCTCCGTTCGAGCTAATCGCCAATTAACCATTACTGAAATGAACGCTTTATTACGCGCTATGGAACAAACTGAACGGGCTGATCTGTGTAATCACGGACGTCCAACGTGGTTTTACTGGAGCATGAACGATCTGGATAAGCTGTTTTTACGAGGCCAATAACTCAATGCCATCCCCTACTGTTATTTGTTTAACTGGCCCTACCGCAGCCGGAAAAAGCCTTTCTACTCATGCCATTGCCCAGCGTTGGGATGTGGAAATTATTGTGATGGATTCCGCCACTATTTATACCGGTATGGATATTGGCACGGCGAAACCTACTGCGGCAGAGCAAGCCGCTGTTAAGCATCATTTACTTGATATTCGGGACCCCGCCGATAGCTATTCGGCGGCTAGCTTTGTGCATGATACCGAAGCATTAATTCAGTCTATTCAGGCCCGTGGTAAACATGCTTTGTTATGTGGCGGAACCTTGTTGTACTACAAAGCCTTACGTGATGGGCTGAGCAATATGCCAGAGGCAACTGCCGAAATTCGAGCTCAATTAGACGTAGAGGCAGAACAAAAAGGCTGGCCCGCTTTACATGCCGAGTTAGCGCTCATTGACCCTGATTCAGCAGCACGTCTAGCCCCAAATGATAGTCAGCGTGTACAGCGAGCTCTTGAAATCTATCGTGTAAGCGGCAAAACCATGTCTGCCTGGTTACGCGATGCGCCCCCTAAACCCATCACAGATCGCCCCTACTGCACGATTAGCCTAGAGCCTACAGAGCGACAGTTACTCAGTCCCCGTATCGCACAGCGATATCATCAAATGCTGGAACTGGGTCTATTATCCGAAGTAGAAGCCTTGTACGCCCGAGACGATTTACACATTGGACTCCCCTCAATCCGCAGTGTAGGTTATAGACAAATATGGGAGCATTTAGCCGGAGAAATCAGTCTAGATGAGGCCATCGAAAAAGCCATTATTGCGACTAGGCAGTTAGCAAAACGACAGATGACCTGGTTGCGCTCTATGCCTGAGCGGATCGCCTTAGACTGTATGGATGAAGCACGTGCTGATCGTGTGGTCGATGAGGTTGCACGCCATTGGGAATAAAAAAAATCGCGGAATCAATCCGCGATTTTTATATGGTTCAGTTGTTATTAAGCAATAACCACAGAGGCTTCGTCCTCTGTGCGATTCACCACCTGACCCAACTGATAAACGGTCTCGCCCTGAGCCGTAAAGGCCGCCTGAATGGCTGCGGCTTGATCTGCAGGCACAATCACAATCATACCAATACCACAGTTAAACACGCGCCACATTTCCTCGTCCTCTACGCCGCCGTTTTCCTGTAACCACTGGAATAGTACTGGCATAGTCCATGAATCACGGCCAATATGAGCGGCTGTGTTTTTAGGCAAAATACGCGGAATGTTTTCTAATAAGCCACCACCTGTTACGTGTACTAAACCTTTGATGGACTCGCCAAACTCTTTAAGTACAGCTAAGACAGGTTTTACGTATAAACGCGTTGGAGCCATCACGACATCAACAAAAGGTTGACCGTCTAATTCATCCGTAGGACGAACATTTGCGTGTTTTAAAATTTTGCGAATGAGTGAATATCCATTGGAGTGGGCACCACTGGAGGCCAAACCAAGAATCACATCACCTTCGGCAATGGTCTCGCCGGTAATGATTTTAGATTTCTCTACAGCACCAACCGCAAAGCCAGCCAAATCATATTCACCATCTGGGTACATGCCTGGCATTTCGGCGGTTTCACCACCAATTAAGGCACAGCCAGATAGTTCACAGCCTTTGGCAATACCGGCCACCACATCCGTAGCCGTGTCTAAGTCCAATTTGCCACACGCAAAATAGTCTAAGAAATATAAGGGCTCTGCGCCTTGGACCAAAATATCATTGACGCTCATGGCAACTAAGTCAATACCAACGGTATTGTGACGTTGCCATTCAAAGGCTAAGCGTAATTTAGTGCCTACCCCGTCTGTACCTGATACTAAAACAGGCTCTTTAAGATCTTTGGGGAGCTCGAACATGGCTCCGAAACCGCCTAGACCAGCTAATACGCCAGGACGCATTGTGCGCGCCGCCAAGGGTTTAATGCGAGAGACGAGTTCGTCCCCTGCCTCAATATCGACCCCTGCATCGCGGTAGGTCAAAGATACGGATTGATTGTTTGTCATGAATAACGCCGTGGGATAGGTAAAATTACTAAACGTACAAATTGTACCGCAGCTATGGTTCTTGCCGTAGCCAAAACGCCTCTATTTTAGTGTGTATTATCGATCTGTGCAGCTTTTAACACCGTAATAGTCGTTGCTTTGTATAATTAGCATTACTATAGGTCGTATTTTGTGCCGTTGGCCTTTCTATTTTTTATCCTCTAAGCCGCTTGGCTCTTGCTTTGTGAGTCCTCATGATTTCCCCACAAAACCTTGCTCTGTTCGATTTAGATCATACGTTATTGCCCTTAGATAGTGATTATCAATGGGCTGATTTTTTGGCTCGTACAGGCCGGGTGGGTGATCCCATCGAGGCCCAACGTCTTAACGAAGAGCTAATGGATCGATACAACGCAGGCAATTTAAGTGCCGAAGAGTCCGCCGAATTCATGTTGGGCCTGATTGCTAATCAGCCGCGTGAAACCTTAATGCAGTGGCAAGAGGCCTTTATGGAAGAGGTTATTTTTCCAGCTATTTTGCCTCAAGCCCAAGAGCTCGTAAATAAACATCTTGCTCAAGGCGATTTATGTGCCATTGTGACGGCAACTAACGAGTTCGTGACCTCTCCTATTGCAAAAGCCTTTGGGTTTAAGCATCTAATTGCTACGATTCCTGAGTTCGAGGAAGGCATTTTTACTGGTCGGATTTATGGTGTGCCCTCATTCCAAGCCGGTAAAATAACCCGTGTCGATCAATGGCTACACGAATTGGGTCTAAAACGAGACCTATTTGAAAAAGTCTGGTTTTATAGTGATTCTCCTAACGATCTGCCTCTGATGGAGGTGGTTTCAGATCCGGTCGCCACCAACCCAAGCGACCGTTTACGTCAAATTGCCCAAGAGCGTAACTGGCAAATCATTGATTTATTCGATGACCTATTAGACGCCAAATCCTAATTCAGCGCATGCTAAAACAAACAATAAAAAACTTTGTCTCTCGTCTGTTTACCAGTACCCCGCCACGCCCTACGGGGCCTCAGCGTTTTGCAGTAGACCAGCACCGTATTGATCGGCGTCTGGTGTCTCGTCATGCCATTAAGGTGTGCGAGGTATTACAGCACCATGGTTTTGAGGCCTATATCGTGGGGGGGGCAGTACGTGATTTAATCGTCGGTTTAGAGCCCAAAGACTTTGACGTGGCAACCAATGCCACACCCGAACAAATTCGCCCGCTATTTAGACGAGCCCGTATTATTGGTCGTCGTTTTAAATTAGTTCATGTTGTATTTGGCTATGAAACCATCGAGACCTCTACCTTTAGGGCCGATGGCAAAGGGGATGAACAGACCGATGTACACGGCCGCATTTTACGTGATAACGATTATGGTGAGCTAAAGGACGATGCGCGTCGGCGCGACTTTACGCTAAATGCCTTGTACTACGACCCAACAACCGAAACCGTGATTGATTACCATAACGGGGTCGAAGATCTAAAAAACCGTGTGGTTCGTATTATTGGTGATGCTGAAACACGTTACCGTGAAGATCCGGTTCGCATGCTACGTGCGATGCGCTTTGCCGCTAAATTAGATGCCACCATTGATCCAGAGACGCATGCGCCATTGGCTAAACTGGCTGACTTAATTGAAAACGTCCCTGAGTCACGGTTATTTGATGAAAGTATTAAGCTACTAAGCTGTGGTAATGCCTTAACTTGCTTAAAGCTGATTCATGCCGAAGGGCTACATCACCATCTATTTCCATTAATGGATGATTTGTTAAAAAACAGTGATGATCTGGACTTTGTGGACAGTGCTTTAGCTCGTACTGATAGCCGAGTCCGTACCGGAAAAACCGTAAGCCCCAGTTTTCTTTTTGCCTCTTTATTATGGCCAACAGTACGCCAAAAATGGCAGGCCTATCAAAAGCAAGGACAGCCTCCTGCTCAAGCTATCGCCTCTGCTAGCGATGATGCCTTAAGCATTCAAGGTCGCGCGATGCCTATCCAAAAGCGCTTTCAGTCTGATATGCGGGAAATCTGGTTCACTCAAACGCGTTTTGAGCGTGTCAATAACCGCGCTATTTGGCGCATGATGGAACAGCCACGCTTTCGTGCTGCGGTAGACTTTTTACAATTACGTGCTGCCGTTAAAGAGGTGGATAGTATTGACGCGCAATGGTGGATGGATTTAGCCAATGCGGACTCCGATCAACGCGCATCATTAATTACAGATAGATCGCCACCATCACGGACAGGCACTGGAAAACGTCCTCGTCGTCGAACCCGTCGTCCGCAACGTTCTAACGCCAGGAGCCAAGCCAGCAATGACTAATTCAACTAAGCCGGTCATTGCCTATGTGGCCTTAGGTGCTAATTTAGGTGATCCCATTGGCACACTCTTAGAGGCTTGCGAGGCGCTGCATCAACTGCCTCAGACCTCCGAGGTATGTGTATCTGGCTTTTATCGTACAGCTCCTGTAGAGGCCGATGGCCCAGACTATATCAATGCCGTGGCTCAGATCAAAACGGCATTAGCTCCTCTTGATCTCTTACACGCCTTATTCGCCATTGAGAATACTCATGGGCGCGAACGTAGTTACACGAACGCGCCCCGTACTTTAGATTTAGACTTATTGCTTTATGGTGATCAAACCATTCAGACGGATGAATTGATCGTGCCCCATCCCCGTATGCATTTACGGGCCTTTGTGTTGCACCCCTTAGCTGAACTACAACCTAAATTAGTATTAGCGCAGGGGACCCTACAACAACTACTTGCAGCCTGTTCCGATCAAGCTATCAGCCCATTGGATCAGGAGTAGCATGCTTTTCTTACTTGTATTAGGAGCCTTACATGAGCGTTAAACGCACTGCTTTAATCACTGGTGGTACAGGAGCTTTAGGCACCGCCATTGCTCGCGCCCTGCATGATGCGGGTCATCACGTGCTTATTTCTGATTATGCGCCTGTAGGCCAAACCGAGCTGTCTGCTCAGGCCCAACAATGGCTAACAGAGCAACAACAAGATGGCTATGACTTCACTGCCTATGCCATTGATGTGTCTGACAATCTATCCAGCCAACAAGGCATTGAGCGTATTCACAACGATGGTCACTCGATTGATATTTTAGTGAACTGCGCTGGGATTACGCGTGATGCAACGTTGCGTCGTATGGATTTTGAGCAGTGGGACAGCGTCATTCGTACCAACTTGAACTCCATGTTCAATATGACTAAGCCGGTCATTGATGGCATGACTGAGCGCGGTTGGGGTCGAATCATCAATATTTCATCAGTCAATGGCAGCAAAGGGGCTTTTGGTCAAACTAATTACTCAGCGACTAAATCTGGTATTTACGGTTTTACCAAAGCACTAGCTTTAGAGGTCGCCCGTAAAGGTGTCACAGTGAACGCCATTTCTCCTGGTTATCTAGATAGTCCTATGGTGCGCCAAGTGCCACAGGATGTTTTAGAGTCTAAAGTCATCCCGGAAATCCCCATCGGTCGTTTAGGTCAGCCCGAAGAAATTGCTGCTGGGGTGGTGTTTTTATGCAGTGATTTAGCCGGTCTAGTCACTGGGGCTAATTTGCCCATGAATGGTGGCCAACACATGTATTAAGCTACTAGTCGTCCGCATAAAAAGAGCGCCTCTATGTAAATCATAGAGGCGCTCTTTTTTAATTAACAACTGATTAAGCCGATACCACAGGGATATTTTTAATCATTTGTTGCCAATGGGCAGGGCCTGTTTTATGTACGGACTCTCCGGAAGAATCCACGGCAACCGTTACCGGCATGTCCTGTACCTCAAACTCATAAATGGCTTCCATACCTAGATCTTCAAAACCGACCACCTTTGCCGTCTTAATGGCTTTGGAAACTAAGTACGCCGCACCACCTACTGCCATCAAATAAGCAGATTTATGTTTTTTGATGGCATCAATGGCTTTAGGACCACGCTCTGCTTTACCAATCATAGAGATCAAGCCCGTCTGAGACAACATCATCTCTGTAAAGCTATCCATACGCGTTGCGGTAGTTGGGCCTGCTGGACCAACGGCCTCTTCACCCACTGGATCTACTGGACCTACGTAGTAAATAACGCGGTTTGTAAAATCTACCGGTAAAGATTCACCTGCCGCTAACATGGTTTGAATACGTTTATGCGCTGCATCACGACCTGTTAGCATTTTTCCAGAGAGCAATAGGGTTTCACCGGGTTTCCAGCTAGCAACCTCTTCGGCGGTCAAGGTGTCTAAATTAACGGCTTTGGACTTGTTGTAGTCTGGCGCCCAAGCCACATCTGGCCATACATCCATTGACGGTGCGGTTAATTTAGCGGGGCCAGAGCCATCTAAAACAAAATGGGCGTGGCGTGTTGCGGCACAGTTTGGAATCATGGCGATAGGTTTGGAGGCGGCATGCGTTGGGAAGGTATTGATTTTGACATCCAGCACCGTAGTCAGACCACCTAGGCCTTGAGCCCCAATCCCTAGTGCGTTGACCTTTTCGTATAGCTCAATACGTAATTCCTCGATTTTGTTCTGAGGGCCACGCTTGAGTAAATCAAACATGTCGATGTCTTCCATTAAGGATTCTTTCGCCATCAACATGGCTTTTTCGGCTGTACCACCAACCCCAATCCCAAGCATCCCTGGAGGACACCAGCCCGCACCCATCTGAGGAATTTGCTCTAGCACCCAATCCACAATGGATTCGCTGGGGTTCAACATCGCAAAGCGACTTTTGTTTTCTGAGCCACCGCCTTTAGCTGCTACGCCAACCTCGACCTTATCGCCAGGTACGAGTTCGACGTTGACAATACAGGGGGTATTATCACGGGTGTTTTTACGTTCAAAAATAGGGTCGTTTAATACAGAGGCACGCAACGGGTTGTCTGCGTTGGTGTAGCCTTGGCGTACGCCTTCGTCACAGACCTCTTGTAATGAGCGAGCGGTGTCAAACCGTACATTCATGCCCACTTTCAAAAACACATTCACTACGCCTGTATCCTGACAGATAGGACGATGGCCTTCGGCTGACATTTTTGAGTTAGTTAGGATCTGAGCAATCGCGTCCTTAGCGGCTGGGCTTTGCTCTCGGTCATAGGCACGGGCTAAATGCTCAATATAGTCAGCAGGATGGTAGTAACTAATAAATTGCACTGCATCCGCAATAGACTGTATCAGGTCGTCTTCTTTAATTATTGTACTCATGATGGTGTTGTAAAAAATAAACAAAAGGCTTTGTATTGACAACAAAGCCCGTTAAAAAGAATTATTTGCCTTGCCACACGGGTTTACGTTTTTCAGCAAAGGCCGTTGCGCCCTCTTTGGCATCTGCCGACACAAAAACATGGTCAATACGAGGACGCTGTAAATCAAACATATGTTGCTGTGACCAGTCACGGGACTCAGCAATTACTTTTTTCGCTGTCTGTACTGCTAAAGGCCCATTTTCTTTAATGCGACTGGCTAAATCCAAAGCGCCTTGTAGGGCCTGACCATCGGGAACCACACGGTTAATCAGCCCCCAATTTGCCGCCTGCTCAGCACTAAACATATCACCCGTTAATACCAATTCCATTGCAACCACATACGGTACACGCGCTGGCAGACGTAGTAAGCCACCCGACCCCGGCACAATGCCACGTTTAGTTTCTGGCACACCGAACTTAGCGGTTTCGGCGGCAATCATCATGTCACATGACATGGCGATCTCTAAGCCACCTGCGAGGGCATAGCCCTCTATGGCTGCAATGAGAGGTTTACGTGGCGGACGTTCACAAATACCGGCAAAACCGCGATCACCCACGTAAGGACGTTTTCCGTCCTTAGCAAAAGATTTTAAGTCCATCCCAGAACAAAAGGTATTATTTGCACCTGTTAATATCCCAACAACTATTTCAGGATTGTTATCTAGCTCATCCAAGGCTGCGGCTAACTGCAATGCCGTCTCGTGATTAATTGCGTTACGTGCCTCGGGACGATTTAGCGTAATAATGAGGACCTGATCCTGAATGTCTACCTTTACCAACTCTGTCATGGTGACTCCTTTGAAAGGGTTATTTTCTGAACTTCAGAACTAGCTTCTATACAATAGAGCTATTCTTGATGTGGTTATCATACGATCTTTTTGCTATTTAATCGGCTTTTGTGGTGGACTCTGTCCGTTACTTTGATGCCGCCAAACAGGAAAATAGCGCAAAGCCGTCTATAAGCCCTCACAACAAGGTAAAATAACCTATTTTGCGGCATAACGTTTATTTGGCCTAATTGCACATGCTTACCTTTCAACAATTAATTCTTCAGCTTTCTCACTACTGGGACCAACAGGGGTGTACCCTTTTACAACCTTTCGATATGGAAGTCGGTGCAGGTACCTCACATACGGCAACTTTTTTACGCGCCATTGGCCCAGAGCCATGGACAGCCGCCTATGTGCAACCTTCGCGTCGCCCTACGGATGGTCGTTATGGTGACAACCCAAATCGTTTGCAGCACTACTATCAGTATCAGGTCGTCTTAAAACCCGCACCTGAAAACATTGTCGATTTATATATTGGCTCTCTGAAAGCCATCGGTATTGATCCCAAAATTCATGACATCCGTTTTGTAGAGGATGACTGGGAAAATCCAACACTGGGAGCCTGGGGTTTAGGTTGGGAGGTCTGGCTAAACGGGATGGAGGTCACTCAATTTACCTACTTCCAACAGGTTGGGGGGCTAGACTGTGTGCCTGCAACGGGCGAAATCACCTACGGCCTAGAACGCCTAGCGATGTACCTACAAGGCGTAGAAAGTGTCTATGATTTAGTTTGGACCAAAACAGCCAGTGGCAAAACCATCTATTACCGTGATGTGTTCCATCAAAACGAGGTTGAGCAATCCACCTATAACTTTGAGCACGCCAATACTGAAATGCTGTTTGCCCATTTTACAAATCACGAAACAGAGGCTAAAAAACTCATCGAGATTCCTTTAGCACTGCCTGCCTACGAACAAACCTTAAAAGCCGCCCATACCTTTAATATGCTAGATGCCCGTGGTGCAATCAGCGTCACAGAGCGTGCAGCTTATATTGGTCGTATCCGTAATTTAGCTCGTGGCGTAGCCCAAGCCTACTATAACTCTCGTGAAGAACTCGGTTTCCCGTTGCTCCCCGCTGATGCACAGGAGACTCACTAATGTCTGTACAAACCATGTCTACTCGCCCTCTATTAGTCGAATTACAAACCGAAGAACTGCCACCCAAAGCCCTAGAAAAAATGGGTTTGGCCTTTGCCGAGGGCATCACCAAAGTTTTGCGTGATCGTCACCTGATTACAGATGCGGCCGTTATTACCGAATACGCTACGCCACGTCGTTTAGCTGTTCATATCAATCAGGTTTTAGCTCAAGCCGAAGACCAAGCCTTTAGCGAAAAACTTATGCCCGCTAAAGTCGGGGTAGATACCGATGGCAACATGGCCGCACCGCTAAAAAAACGTCTCGAAGGTAAAGGCCTAGGACATTTAACGCTGGCAGACCTAGAAACCAAATCAGATGGTAAGCAAGACTACTTGTACGCCAACGGTATGGCCACAGGCGCTAAATTAACAGAGGTCATCAACGAGGCCATTGAGTACGCCGTTACCCATTTACCCATCCCTAAAGTCATGCGCTATCAGCTCAATGACGGGGTGACCAGTGTGCGTTTTGTGCGTCCAGCCCATGGCCTCATCGTATTGTGGGGCGACGAGGTGCTTGCCGCCCAAACTTTAGGTCTACAATCTGGCCGTACAACCCTAGGTCATCGCTTTATGTGTGATGATCCAATCACGATTGATTCTGCTGATAGTTACGTCGAACAGCTCGAACAGTCTGGCTGGGTTGTGCCTTCGTATAACAAACGCCGCGAGGCCATTCGCCAACAGCTTGATGCGGCTTGCGAACGCCTGAATGCTAGCTTAGGTTCAGATCCTGAAGTCCCCGCTTTGTTGGATGAGGTCACAGCTCTGGTCGAACACCCCACGGTTTATATGGGTGAATTTGATCCCGTTTTCCTAGAGGTCCCCAGCGAGTGCTTGATTTTAACGATGCGCTTGAATCAACGTTACTTTCCGTTGTTTGACCCAAAAACCAATGCATTAACACATCAATTTTTAATTGTAAGCAATATGCACGTCAGCGATCCCTCACATATTATCGAGGGTAATCAACGCGTTATTTTGCCGCGATTGGCGGATGCTCGTTTCTTCTTTGAAACCGATCGCAAGCAAAGCCTTGCTGACCGTGTTGATAGCCTAGAAAACAGCGTTTATCACAACAAACTCGGTTCACAGCGTGTGCGCGTTGAGCGTTTGCGTCGTCTTGCCGTATATATCGCCGAGCAACTAGGGGCAGATGCCTCTTTAGCAGACCGTGCGGCCCTATTAGCCAAAGCGGATCTAAATACCTTGATGGTCGGCGAGTTCCCTGAGCTACAAGGTGTGATGGGCGCTTATTATGCCCAAGCTGATGGCGAAAACCCACAGGTCGTGAACGCCCTACACCACCAGTACGAGCACCGTATCAATACACCCGTTCAGGCAGAAAACCTAATTGCTACGATTTTATTCTTAGCCGAACGTGCTGAAACCCTAGTCGGTATTTGGGGCATTGGGTTGGCGCCTACTGGCGAACGAGATCCTTATGCCTTGCGTCGTGCAGCCTTAGGACTGATCAGTGCCTTTGAGCAATTGAACAAAGGCGGCTATCTGTCCGAGCACCCGTTAGATCTACGTAATTTACTGATTTTCTCTGCTGCTGGATTTGAACAAGGCGTTTTAGCCGAAAACGTGATTGATGAGGTAATGAGTTTCATTTACGAACGATACCGTAATCAGTTAGTTCAGTCCTATGATCGTAAGGTGGTTGAAGCCGTCTTGTCCTTACAACCTCCGCTACAGCAAGTCAGTGCGCGCATTGCGGCGTGTGTGGATTTTGCTCAACGTCCCGAGGCCGAAAGCTTAGCAGCGGCAAATAAACGTATTAGCAATCTCTTACAGCGCAATACCGATGCAATTGCGGCATTAAACCCGTCCTTATTTATTGAGCCAGCAGAAAAAGAGTTGGCCTCTACGATTGACACATTAGCTCCTGTTGCACAGCAGCAGTTTGATCAAGGTGATTTCAGTGGTTCTTTAGCTACGCTAGCTGCCGCCAAAGAACCCGTTGATCACTTTTTTAATGATGTCATGGTGATGGCTGATGATTTAGCTGTACGTAATAACCGTCTTGCGTTATTACAGCAGTTACATCAATCCATGAACCAGGTGGCTGACTTATCGTTACTAGCTTAGTGAAAACCGCTATTTTAGATCGTGATGGAGTCATTAACTATGACTCCAGCGCCTTTGTCAAAAGCCCCGAAGAATGGGTTGCCTTACCCGGCAGCCTAGAGGCGATTGCACGCCTCAATCAGGCCGGTTGGCGAGTGGTTGTGGCCACCAATCAATCAGGCTTAGCCCGTGGGCTCTTTGACATGGATACGCTCAATGCCATTCATGCAAAAATGCGGCAACAGCTAGCGGCTGTGGGGGGGCATATTGATGCTATTTTTATTTGCCCTCATGGTCCCGATGATGCCTGTCACTGCAGAAAACCGTTACCCGGCTTATTTATTGATATTGGGCATCGTTTTGATCTGCCGCTTAATCAGACGGTTTCTGTGGGTGATTCGTTACGAGATCTACTCGCGGCTCAACAGGCGGGCTGTGCAACGGCGTTGGTTCTTACCGGTAATGGCAGTAAAACTCAACAACAACCCTTGCCCGCGGGCACGACCATCCATGCAGATTTAGCTGCGGTAGTCGATTATTGGCTCATTCATCACTAATGCTGTATTTACGCGCGGTTATTTATCAAATTTTTCTTATTGTCACGGTCATTCCGTATGCCTTGGCCTGTATGCTGTGGTCTCCGTTGCCCATCAGGTGGCGCTATCGTTTAACCTCTGGTTGGCCACGCTTAGCTATCTGGGGAGCCAAGGTTATTTTAGGTATACGCTGGCAAGTCATTGGCAAAGAAAACCTACCTGATAAGCCTGCCGTGGTGTTATCCAAACACCAGTCGGCTTGGGAAACCATGTTCTTTAATTTCTACCTACCGCGTAATGTCTGCTTTGTCTATAAACGCGAATTAAACCGAATTCCTTTTTTTGGCTGGGGTTTGGCCTTATTGAATATGATTCCTATTGATCGCGCTAATCGTAGGGATGCGTTTGAACAAGTCGTGAAAATCGGTCAACAGCGTTTAAACGAAGGCCGCTGGCCCTTGCTTTTCCCCGAAGGGACACGAGTTGCCCCTGGTGACAGTATTCGCTACAAACAAGGCGGTGCGGTATTAGCAACTCGGTGCCAAGTTCCTGTCATTCCTATTGCACATAATGCGGGTGAGTGTTGGCCTCGGAATGCTTTTATTAAAAAACCAGGTCTCATCACCGTGTCCATCGGCCCACTGATAGAAACAGATGGTCGCACTGCCGCCGAGGTCACTCGTGAGGTCGAAAAATGGGTTGAAACCGAAGCTCGGCGCCTAAACCCCGAGCGCTATGACAACAATCCAGCTGCTTAAACCTGCCAAACTGCCACCAAACACATTGTGGCAGCAACGTACGATTCAGCATCAAACGATTGGTTTTATGCTGAAACGCTCTAAACGTAAAAGTATTGGTTTACGTATTAGTGACGAGGGCTTAGTCATAACTGCCCCTCTTTGGGCTAGCTCAGAGCAAATCCAACAGGCTCTAGATAAAAAAGCAGACTGGATTCTCTCTAAGCTAACAGAACGTGCCCAACGCCTAGAGCAACAAGCCATGAGCCACACCATTTGGCAAAATGGCGGAAAACTACCCTTTCTAGGTGTATCGATTCAGCTGCAACTTAATCCATTACTTAATCAGCTTGTTTTTAGTGGTGATCCGAACTCACCTCTTGATTCTGATCGACTCTGCCTGCATTTAGACATCACGGCAGATAGTCAGCGCATCCAAGATCTCTGTCACAGCTGGCTGCAGCAGCAAGCCAAACGTTATTTAGGCTTACGTCTACAGCATTTCTTACGTGATTGTGAATATGCCCCTCTCTTTAAAAACTGGCGTATTGCCAGCCCTGCTAAACG
>NZ_CANRIC010000046.1:0-18570 GCF_947630565.1 uncultured Paenalcaligenes sp. | reverse complement strand
AGAACAAAATCCAATGGATCTCGTTTGCCTGCCGATACGGCCACACGTTCTCCGGCACGTAAATCATCTAAGGTTTTACCTGATAATTTGCCATAGCCCTCGAACTGGCGCACCGCGTAATTCACGTCACCGTCCTCACCCTGATAGGCCAAACCCTTGTCTTCGAGCAATTTAATAATGCCCAGCATATCGCCTACGTGTTGCGTAGCGCGCGGCTCTAAATCAGGAGACTGTACACCCAAGGCTTTTTCATCAGCATGCATCGCATCAATATAAAAGGTAGTGACGTCTTGCATACGCACATTACGCTCTACGGCGCGGCGAATAATCTTGTCATCAATATCCGTGATGTTACGCACATAGCTCACCTGATAGCCCATTGTGCGTAGCCAGCGTTGAATCACATCAAAGCTCACCAACATACGAGCATGGCCTAGATGACAAAAATCATAGACGGTCATACCACATACATACATGCGGACTTTGCCCGGCTCAATAGGTTGGAAAATTTCTTTAGTACGTGATAGAGAGCTATAAATACGCAACATAGGGGGTATTATCTGAAAATAAAAGGCTAAAATAGGTGGTCTTTAAGTATAACAAGGCTACTCGTGCGCGTGTCGCTTATAATGCCCATTATTGTTTTACCTTTACGCCTTATAGGGATCTTGCCTGTGCAAAAAACAACCAAATCCATTTATAAAATCATAACGGCACTCTGCTGTAGCGTCGGTCTTTCGTTGTCAGTACAGGCTCAACAAGATCCGATCTTCAATGACGCTCCCGCAGCACCTAGGGGCTGGCAACCTTTAGTACGCGCCTTAGATGCGCTCACACCTAAAGTCGATACGTCTTTGGCTCTGACGCCTAAAGACATTACTGATCGTATCACAGCCCTTTTAAATAACGGTCAAAATCAAGACGCATTATCTGCTATTCAAAAACGTCTAGAGCAACGTGAAGCCAACGCCGAAATAGGTGTGGATGTACAACTCTTGTTTTTACAGGGCCGCGCTTATTCCCAATTAGGGCAACACGAAAAGGCGGTAGAGTCCTATCGTCAATTGACTGTTTTTTATCCTGAGCTGCCTGAGCCTTGGAATAACTTAGCTACCGAATACATGCGACAACATAAGTTGGACTTAGCCAAAGAGGCCTTAGATATGGCGTTATTAGCCAATCCGCAGTTTCAGCTTGCATTGCAAAACCAAGGCGAGCTGCTGCTAATGTTGGCCCACGAATCCTTTAAAAACGCAGGTGATATTGAACGTTCTAAAGATACCGAATATATCTTGCAACAGTGATCTCAACAACGGAAGCCTTTACAATGCTGAAATTCTTCACTATAAGACAAGCTTTGCGTCTACAACGCAATGCTATTTTTTTGCTGGGCCTAATGATAGCAGCGCTTAGTTTATCAACAGCCCAAGCAACCACACTTTCTACCACACAAGGTACTGATATGAGCACAAACCCACACGTTTTATTAAAAACCAATAAAGGCGACATTACGATTGAGTTAGACGCCGAAAAAGCCCCTAAAACTGTAGAAAACTTTATTAACTACGTTAATTCTGGTTTTTACAATGGCACCATCTTCCATCGTGTAATTAACAACTTCATGGTTCAAGGCGGTGGTTTTGAGGTCGGTATGGCTCAAAAAGACACCAATGCCCCAGTAGAAAACGAAGCGAACAATGGTTTGAAAAATGATCGCTACACGTTAGCTATGGCTCGCACAAATGACCCTCATTCCGCGACAGCACAGTTTTTTATTAACGTCGCTGATAATGATTTCCTAAACCACACAAACCCAACGCCTAATGGTTGGGGCTATGCGGTATTTGGTAAGGTTATCGCTGGTAATGAAGTCGTAGATGCCATTAAAGGCGTAAAAACAGGTAGCAAAGGTTTCCATCAAGACGTGCCTGTGGATGACGTGATTATCGAAAGCGCCACCCTTGTTGAGTAAACTTCAACTACACGGTGATGTGTGGCTTGCTGCTGATATCCATTTAGGACCTAATAGCCCTAAAACCGCCCATGCGTTTTATCAGTTTTTACAGCAAGCCCAACACGAAGCTGGGGCTCTCATTCTATGCGGAGATATTTTCCACGCATGGATTGGAGCCGACGTGGCTGTGGACCCGCCCCCGTGGCTGGCCCATGCCATTTACCACTTCAGGAATACAGCCTTAGATCTCCCCATTTTCTTCATGCGAGGCAATCGTGACTTTCTATTGGATTCACGAATGGCGCATTATGTGGGGGCTCAAATGCTGGACGATCAGGTTATTCTACAAACAGACCATCATCGCCTGCTGTTAACGCATGGTGATGAGCTTTGTACAGATGATGTGGCATATCAAAAATTTCGCCATCGTGTCCGAGGCAAACGCCTACAGCAGTTTTTCTTAAAGCTGCCCTTGCTTTGGCGCCAACGTATAGCAGGTGGTTTACGAAAAAAAAGCAGCCAAAAACAAAAACATCTTCTGCCTGCCATTAGCGACGTCAATGAAACAAGTTGCGTAGAACTGTTAAAAAAACATGATGAGCATATTCTCGTTCATGGCCATACTCATCGCCCTGCGCTGCATCGTATGCAAGATACCGAAGGGCATAATTACAGTCGCATCGTGCTGCCTGACTGGGAATACGATCACACAGAGCCCACCCGCTCTGGTTGGCTGGCATTGCAGGCTGACGGGCAGATTGCACTACATCGGCTCCATCAGCCCACCGTGCGATTTAAATTAAAAAAACCACACGAACTTTCTTAGGCTTAATCCAACACATCAGGCACAATCGTGCGCTGAATGCTGCTATCTAACGACTCATAGCCAAAATAATTGATTAGCTCGTACAAGTCAGCGCGAGTTTGCATGTTTTTCACCTGCCCCGCTGCTGTACCTGTTTGTTTTAGCTCGTTGTAAAACGCTTCTTGGGCTTTAGCCGCAATACGTAAACTGGAAACAGGCCAAATGGCCATCGCATAGCCCATGGCCTCAAACTGCGTGGCAGAGGTTTGTGGTGTACGACCAAACTCCGTCATATTGGCTAACAACGGGGCATCAATCGCAGCAGCAAATGCCTTAAACTGGTCCTCATCGGCTAAAGCCTCTGGGAAAATAGCATCCGCACCCGCCTCTACATAGCGACGTGCTCGATCAATAGCGGCATCTAAGCCCTCGGTCGCCACAGCATCCGTGCGGGCAATAATACGCAAATCACGTCGGGCCCGCGCCGCTGCCGCAATTTTTTGCGCCATCTCATCCGGAGAAACCAATTGCTTGCCGTTCAAATGACCACATTTTTTTGGTAGGACTTGATCCTCAAGCTGTACCGCAGCCACACCCACGTCCTCGAGCTCACGTACAAGACGCATCGTATTTAATGCTTCACCAAATCCGGTATCACCATCAACGACCAGTGGTATACGTACCGCTCGCACTATAGCGCGAGCACGATCTACCAATTCATCCATCGTGATTAAGCCCAAATCAGGCAAGCCCAACGAAGCGGTTAATGCCCCCCCAGATAAATACAATGCATCAAACCCTGCCTGACGAGCCAGTAAAGCACCAATAGGGTCATAAGCGCCTGCAATCGAAATAAATTCTTTATTGGCCCATTTTTTTGCTAATTCGGCCCCTAGCCCTGTTGGTGTAGGTTGCTCTAACCAAACGGCTGCGGCTTCGTTATGTTGCTGATCCATTTTAATCTCCCTGTTCGAGCGCGATTAGCGCTATCTCTCTTTGCAGTTAAAGTTGGCCCTCTAGGGCTTGCCAGCTAAATGGTAGATGTCGACGCCTGAGTCAACGCAAATAAAGCCAAGCCAAAACAACAGCCCCTAATGCAATACGATACCAAGCAAAGGGGCGATAAGTTCGTTTAGAGACAAATCGCAATACGGCTTTGACTAAAAACAAGGCACTAAAAAAGGCAGCAACAAAACCCACCACAATACCCCAGGTCTGGTCAGGGTTTAATGCTGCCCCATTTTTATATAAATCATAAACGGTGGCGGCCAACATCGTAGGCATGGCCAAAAAAAAGGAAAATTCCGTCGCTGTTTTTCGTTGAATACCCGCCAGCATGCCCCCGACAATGGTTGCCCCTGATCTAGAGGTCCCAGGTACCATCGCCAAGCACTGCGAAAACCCGACAACTAGGGCTTGTTTCCAACTAATGTCTTCCATGGTATATGCCGTTGCTTTTTCGGAAACCGCTGTCTCATTACTGCCATGCTTTGCATAAGCAGGCTTACGCTCTACCCACAACATAATCAGCCCGCCCAATACCAAGGTAAATACAAACACCAATGGATTATGAAAAAGCATTTTGATGTATTTAATCGTTAAAGCACCAATTACTGCTGCGGGTAAGAAAGCTAAAATCAAATTACGCATAAACAGAATTTCAGACCTATCACCAGTAAATACACCGGTAATTAGCTGAATAATGCGTGCTCTGAATAACCAAATCACAGCCAAAATAGAGCCAAACTGGATCACTACCTCAAATACCTTATTATCATCAGAGGGAAATGAAATCCACTCTGCTAATAAAAGTAAATGCGCGGTGCTAGAAACCGGAATGAACTCCGTAAAGCCTTCGATCAGTCCCAATAAAAGCGCTTTTAATAAATACCAGTAATAGTCAGTCATGATGCAACCTTAACTAGGCGATTCGTCAGAAGGAAAATGAGGCTCAAGACGCTGACGTTCAATCGCAACACTTGATATACGACGACCGTCTAACTCTTTTACCGTAAAGTGGAACTCAAAAGGCCCCCACTCTAAAGAGCATGCGTCCTCTGGTTTGGGCAATGCACCAAATCGCTCTAGTAAATAACCTGCTAAGGTCGAGTATTCCTCGCTCTCATCAATCAAGCCATCAATCTCTAGAACTTGCTCTAGGTGGTGTAAGTCTGCGGCCCCATCAACCAACCAATGGTTCTCATCTATGACCTCGATGTCGGCGCTTTCATCCTCATCGGGGAACTCACCCGCAATCGCCTCAAAAATATCAATAGGCGTCACCACCCCTTCGATGGCACCAAACTCATCCGTGACCAGCGCTAACTGCCCTCTGGCCTCTTTGAATAGCTCCATTAACTGTAAAATACCAATGGACTCATGAACAATAACTGGCTCACGAAGTTTATTCAAATGAATCCGATTATCCGTAATCAAATCAGCAATTAACTCTTTGGCCTGACCCAGTCCAATCACCTCATCTAATGAGCCTCTACATACTGGCATATAGCTATGAGGCTCACTTTCGATATAAGCTTTAATTTGCTCCATCGGGTCTTCAATATTGACCCAGGTCACATCGTTACGCGGGGTCATAATCGAACGCACATTACGCTCTGATAAGGTCAGTACCCCACTGACCATGTTGCGCTCCTCTGTACCAAAGACGAGACTCGGGTCCTGCGTGGGGTGGTCGATATTGTCGCCCGTGTTTTCGCTTTCTGTCATGGGGCGTTTACCCAACATGCGTAAAACGGTTTCCGCGGTGCGCTCACGCATCGGACGGCGTGCCTCAGCCTTACGTTGGTTGCGGTGGGCAATTTGGTTTAGCGCCTCTACCATGACCGAGAAAGCAATGGCGGCATAGAGGTACCCTTTAGGCACTGCCACACCGTAACCCTCTGCCAAGAGCGAGAAACCGATCATGAGTAAGAAACCCAAACACAGAATCACAACTGTGGGGTGTTTGTTCACAAAGGTAGTGAGCGGTTTGGAGGCCACAATCATCAAACCAATTGCAATCAGTACCGCAATCATCATGACGGATAGGTGCTCCACCATCCCGACCGCAGTAATCACCGCATCGATGGAGAACACCGCGTCTAGAATCACGATCTGCGTGACGATCACCCAGAAACTGGCGTACATGCGTGAACCCGAGGCGTGTTGCACCGTGGGATCCAGCCGTTCGCGTATTTCCAGCGTACCCTTAAAGAGTAGGAATAAGCCCCCTACGATCAATATGACGTCTCGGCCCGAGAATTCGTGACCAAACAGGCTAATCCACGGCTCGGTCAAGGTAATGAGCCATGACATGATCGTGAGCAAACCCAAACGCATTAATAACGCTAAGGACAATCCGATAACACGAGCTTTATCGCGTTGGTGTGGTGGTAGTTTATCCACCAAAATCGCGATAAAAATTAAGTTATCAATGCCTAGTACTATTTCTAAAATAACCAGCGTAAATAACCCGGCCCAAGCCGTTGGGTCTGCTATCCACTCCATTTAAGGGGCTCCGTGTCTAAAAAAAGGAAAAAAAAGCCACCGCCCAAGCAGTGGCTCTTGCAAACGCAAGTTAGTCTTGCAAATGCATTAACATTTGAGGGAATAGCTTAGGTGTAGCCGCTAAGATATCACCCGTTTTATACCAGCTTTGCTCGCCCTCTAAATCGCCCACTAAAGCACCGGCTTCCATGGCAATCAGAGCACCCGCAGCCATATCCCATGGTTTGAGGTTGGTTGCGCAAAAACCATCTAAACGACCACATGCCACATAGGCTAAATCCAGGACGGTAGAGCCAGTGCGACGCACTGCTGCACACTCACTAAGTAAGCCGGAAAACGCGGAGCTACTGGTTAAAGCACCACCAGAACCAGCCACATGCGCACCAATTAATGCATCATGGTAACGACGTTGATCTGATACGCGGATACGACGATCATCTAAAAAGGCGCCATTACCACGACTTGCAGTAAAGATCTCATTGCTGGTTGGATCGAAAATAACCGCATGAGTTAACTGGCCTCGATGCAATGCGGCAATAGACACGGCATAATGAGGGAATCCATGAATAAAATTAGTTGTGCCATCTAATGGATCAATAACCCATTGATATTCAACCCCACCTTTGCCGACCTTTTCTGCGTCGGGTTGACGATCACCAGATTCTTCACCTAAAAATGCATGATCTGGGTAGGCTTCGGCTAAAACTTCTATAATGGCTTCTTCGACGGCCTGATCGACCTCGGTTACATAATCACTGGGGCCTTTGCGTGCAACATGCACGCGTTCAAGGTCGCGACTGGCGCGGGTAATAATATCGCCTGCACGGCGTGCCGCTTTGATAGCGGTAAATAGCATCGGGTGCATAGATTTCCGTAATTCTTAAAAATAAGCCCTAAAATAACCATGTTTTATCACAAGGGCTAACAACAGTTTAGTATTTTAAATGACTCCGACCCAACAAGAGCCTTTATTCAACCACATTCGTTTTATTATGGTTGAGCCTAGCCACCCGGGCAACGTCGGTGCTGCCGCCAGAGCCATCAAAACCATGGGTTTTAACCAATTGTGTTTGGTTAAACCGAAATTGCCCACCATCATAACGCATGAAAATGCAATTGCGATGGCAAGCGGCGCGACTGACGTGCTGGAAAACGCCGTCATCTTTGACTCGCTGGAACAAGCCTTAGCCCCAGTTTCATTGGCTTTCGCCTTGACTTCACGCCCCCGATACATCGGGCCGCCGCCAAAAACCATACGTCAAAGCGCACAAATTAGCGCCTCTCATTTACAACAACATTCTACAGGGCAAGTTGCCATTGTATTAGGTACTGAACGCACTGGCCTAGAAAATAACGATATTAATCAGTGTCAGTATGTTTGCTATATCCCAGCTAACCCAGAATACAGCTCTTTAAATGTGGCTCAGGCACTACAACTCGCTGCGTGGGAGATGCGACATGCCTTGCTAGAGCTATTGGATTTACACCAAGAATTGCGTACGCCCGGCAAAATCCTAGAAAGCGATTTGCCCGCCTCGCAAGAACAAGTCCAAGCCTTTTTAACACATTGGGAGCAAGCTCTCATTGGGATTGACTTTTTAGACCCGACGAATCCAAAAAAGCTGTTGCTACGCATGCAGCAACTATTTACGCGTAGTCAACTCAGTCAAAATGAAGTCGCTATGCTCAGAGGGGTTTGCACCGCAATGATTAAAACCGCCCGTAAAATAGAGAATGCTACGATTAATACAGACCCCACAGCGAAATCCTCCAGCTAAAGGCTATAGTACGTCATTATGTTTAAACAATTACGCGAAGACATCGATTGCATTTACGAACGCGACCCCGCCGCACGCAGCCGCTGGGAAATTTTGACTTGTTACCCCGGTCTACACGCTATTTTAGTGCATCGCTTATCCCACCGTTTATGGAATACCGGTTTTTTATGGCTAGCTCGTTTTGTATCTCATTTGGCCCGTATTTTTACTGGCATTGAAATCCATCCCGGCGCCCAAATTGGTAAACGTGTATTCTTTGATCATGGCCATGGCATTGTGGTGGGTGAAACCGCCATTATTGGTGATGACTGTACTATTTACCAAGGAGTCACCTTGGGCGGCACCAGTCTATACAAAGGCACAAAACGTCACCCTACCCTAGAATCAGGGGTCGTGGTGGGTGCTGGCGCACAAATCTTAGGTGGCTTCACCGTAGGAGAAAACGCCAAAATCGGCTCAAATGCCGTGGTCGTCAAACCCGTTCCCGCAAATGCGACTGCCGTGGGTAATCCGGCTCGGATTATCACCAAAGAAGACAAATCTGCCCCCGAGCCCAACCAAGACTCTGAGACGACTGCAGCCAGCTCAGCCCCTGAGGGCATACTGACACCTAATAGTCACCCCTGTAAGGCTGAGTGGACAGGCAAGCCGCTTAAAGAGCTGCTGGAGCGTAGCGCTAGAACACAATCAGGACAAACCAAACCCATACACCAAGCCAGCAATGATGCCTTTGCTGCCTACGCCGTAGACAACACAAATAATGATCCGTTGGTACAAGTCATTCATGAGTTAATCAATCACTCTGCCCAACAAGAACAACGCATCAGTAAACTGTGTAGTGCCTTAGAGGAATTAGGTCAACGTGTAGAAAACGGTCAACAGCCCTTAGATGTTGAACGCCTTAATAAAATGATGGAGTGACATACATGACTGCTGCTAACACCGATAATAGCTCAGGGCCACGAACGCTACGACGAGGTTTACAGATACTACAGACGCTTCAAGCCCATGATGAAAGTGGTTTAAGCGTCACTGAGCTATCTCGACTAACCGGTCTACAGCGACCTACTATTTATCGTCTACTGGCAGCCCTAACAGAGTGTAACTTTGTGCAAGCAGTGGGTAAAACGCGCCGTTATGCAGCAGCCAAACAACACACCGCTCATACTGAAAATGAACATCATTTAGTCGAAATAGCCAAGCCTTTTATGCGCGAATTAGCCTTTAAGGTCGGTGACGCTGTTTTTTTAGTTATACGCGAAAACAACAGCTCATTAACGCTATGGCGTGAAATTGGGCCGTACCCAGTGCAAATTTTGGGCACTTATGTCAATAAACGCCAACCTCTAGGAGTAGGGTCAGCCGGGATGGCCTTACTTTCTCGACTTGATGACAACACCGTTGATCAAATCATCGAGGCCAACAGTAATGATCTAGATCAGTTTGGTGGCATGACTCAGCGCGAAATGCGTCAACTCATTACCAACACAAGAACACGAGGCTATTCCGTCGTAGGAAATTACGCAGTTCGAGGCGCATTGGGTGTGGGGTGTGCCCTATGTAGCAGCCAAGGCCATCCACTTTTAGCAGTTAGCGTCACCGCCATCACAGAGCGTATGCCAGCACGTCGCCAAAAAGAAATTGCACGTCTTATCAATCAAACCCTAGATCAGATCGCAGAAAAAATCTAAGGTTCCCAATACTGACGTAGCTCATAACCGTAGCCCTAAACAGAAAGGCCCCTAACACATTCCTCGTGACAGGGGCCTAACTACATTGACTCTAAAAAAGCGATTTAATAACAACTACGCTGCTTTTTCATCTTTTAATACGGCTCTAACTGGGACAGGATGGTTCAGGCCAGCCTCTGCTAAACGCTGCAACACCACGCGATTTAGCTCAAAGCGCACTGTCCAAAAATCATCAACAGCAGTCCAAGCCCGTACATTTACCGTGACGGTACTGTCTTTATAATCACTCACAAAAACTAAAGGTGCTGGGTCTTTCAGCACACTGCTGTGATTATCTACCAGTTCTTGTAACACGGCTAAAGCTTGATCTAGATCGTCTCCATAGCGCACCCCTACTGCGATATCCATACGTCGGGTAGAGTTACGACTATAGTTGATGATAGGGTTACCCCAAATCAGGCTATTAGGCAAACAAAAGTTCACGCCATCAGCCTGAACAAATTTAGTTAAAAACAAGCCGACCTCATAGACCGTCCCATCACCCTTACCCACAATAGAAACAAACTCTCCAGCGCGAATAGGACGCAATACCAACAACATAATTCCCGAAGCAATATTTTGTAAGGTATTTTGCAAAGCCAAGCCTATCGCTAAACCTGCGGCACCCAAAATAGCAATAATACTGGCCGTCTGCACCCCAAATCGGGCCAGCACAGCAATAAGCACAAAAACGCGAATAGTCCAAACCACTACGGTCTGAGCAATAGGAACAACCGTCACATCAATATGCGTAGATCGTTGCGCAACTTTTCTGACCCAGCGGCCTGCGACGTTTGACAGCCACCAGCCTATAACAAGAATAGCTAGAGCAAAAAGTAAATTAATCGCCATCGCCTCTAACCAAGGTAATGTCCCTAAATGGGTAGAAATTTGATCTGGCATAACGTACTCCAAAGACAAATAAACAGTACACATCATAGCGATTTTCTGTGACATGCGCAGCGCTTCTTAACTTTACTCACCTTGTTTAATTCAAAATCAGACCCATGTAAAAATATACGACACAAAAAACTCAACCCATCAGGACCACCTATGTCTAGCCTCTACCCATTATCTGTTCTTGATCTTGCCCCCATCGTTCAAGGCAGCTCCCCTGCTGAATCATTTAAAAATACAATACAGCTCGCCCAGCAAGCTGACGCAGGTCAATTCACGCGCTACTGGCTAGCTGAACACCATGGCATGGTAGGCATAGCAAGCGCAGCAACTTCCGTATTGATTGCCCATGTAGCCAATCACACACAACGCATCCGTGTAGGGGCTGGCGGTATCATGTTGCCCAATCACTCCCCTTTAGTCATTGCAGAGCAATTCGGCACCTTAGAATCGTTATTTCCTAATCGCATTGATTTAGGACTAGGTAGAGCTCCCGGTTCAGATCAGCGCACAGCCCAAGCGTTACGTCGTAACCTACAGTCCGATCCGAATGAATTCCCCCACGATGTCTTAGAGCTGCTTGATTATCTTTCAAATGCTCCCCAACAGCCCGTACCCGCTGTACCAGGCAAAGGCACAAATGTGCCAGTATGGATTCTAGGCTCCAGTCTTTTTGGCGCTCAACTTGCGGCTATGTTGGGCCTGCCCTACGCCTTTGCCTCTCATTTTGCCCCCGCACAAATGATGGATGCCATTGCTGTATACCGTTCTCAGTTCAAGCCATCCGAATACCTAGCTAAACCGCACGTCATGCTAGGCTTTAATGTATTTGCTGCAGATACGGATGAAAAAGCCCATTACTTGGCTTCATCCTGGCAACAGTCTTTTGTTAGCTTGCGCCAAGGCAGACCGATACAGCTCCCTCCTCCGGTGGCGAACTACATTGAACGTAGCGCTGACATAGGCCAAGCCGTTATGGAACATGCGCTAAAATGTGCCGCAATAGGCTCTCTAGACACGATCACACAGCAAACGCAAGCGTTTATTGATAAAACGGGTGCGGATGAACTGATGGTGACGTGTAATATGTTTGATCAGCAGGCTCGCTTAGAGTCCTATGCCCTATTAGCCCAAGCTCACAAACAATTACGTCCTGCACCAACGGTTAATCTGTAAGCCGTATTTACCTTTTACGAAGTTTCTCTATGACACAGCCTGATCTTTCCGGTCACACCCCTATGATGCGTCAATACCTGGGTTTAAAAGCCCAGGCTCCCTCTTATCTTTTGTTTTATCGCATGGGGGATTTTTATGAGTTATTTTTTGAAGATGCCGAACGTGGAGCACGATTACTGAATTTAACCCTGACCAAACGGGGCAATTCAAATGGGGAGCCCATCCCCATGGCAGGGGTTCCTTTTCACTCCTTAGAGGGCTATCTAGCACGTCTAGTCGCCTTAGGAGAGTCCATTGCTATCTGTGAACAAATTGGTGACCCAGCCACAAGCAAAGGCCCAGTAGAACGCCAAATTGTCCGTATCGTCACACCAGGCACTCTGACTGATGATGCGTTACTACCCGCTAAATCTGATCGTATCATTGCGGCTATCTGCACTGACAACAAACAACCAAATACGATTGGTATTGCATGGATGAATCTGGCCAGTGGTACTTTTAATGTGTATGAATGCGAGGCCAGATTACTCGATACACAGCTTAGCCGACTACAACCCGTAGAACTCCTACATGCGGAGCAACATCGTATCAGCTATACAGAGGCCCAAAGTTGTGTTGCCCTACCGGATTGGCACTTTGCCAAAGACAATGCCTTACAAACTCTACTGGATCATTTTCAAATAGATGATGTCAGCGGTTTTGGCATGCAAGATCTGGATGTGGCCACCTATGCTGCAGGCGCACTACTGCGTTATGTCAAGCACACTCAGGCGCAAAATCTCCAGCACATTCAACACATTCAAGTCGAACAACTAGGCGAGTTTGTCGTTTTAGACAGTGTGAGCCGGAAAAACCTAGAGCTAACAGAAACCATTAGCGGAGAAAACAAACCCACGTTATTTAGCACCATCGATCACTGTGCTACCCCCATGGGTTCCCGCCTATTACGACGCTGGTTACACCAACCTTTACGCCACAACCAAACCGTCTTAGAGCGCCAAGCCATTGTGCAGCTGATTGTAGAAGCAGCGCAAAAAAACCAACGCCACTCACCACTACAACAACTAAAAAAACAACTCAGCCCTTTCCCTGATTTAGAGCGCATTGCGACTCGTATCGCCTTAGCCTCAGTGCGCCCCAGAGAACTCGCTAGCTTACGCGAGGCGTTACAGCACTTGCCTCTGCTGACTGGCCTGCTCTCCGATCTCAATACAGCTGCCGCCCCCTTAACTGGCCTCATCAATGCATTGGCAATGGATGAAGATGTGCTCGATTTACTACGTCGAGCTATTACGGCGGAACCCGCTCTCATGATTCGAGACGGAGGCGTCATCGCAGATGGTTATGATGCGGAATTAGATGAGTTACGTACTTTAGCCAACGACAGTGGAGAGTTTTTACTGGCTATAGAAACGCGGGAGCGAGAGCGCACGGGCATTCATACTCTAAAAGTAGAATACAACCGTGTGCATGGTTTTTTTATTGAGGTCAGTCGAGCCCAAGCAGACAAAGTTCCTACCGAATACCGTCGCCGCCAAACTTTAAAAAATGCAGAGCGTTTTATTACCCCTGAACTTAAAGAATGGGAAGATAAGGTACTGTCAGCTAAAGACCGTAGCTTGAGTCGAGAAAAATTCTTATTTGATGAGCTTTTAGCTCAGCTATTCACCTACGCACCTCAACTGTCGGTCGTCGCTGCTGCACTAGCGCAAATTGATGCTCTTGTTAGCTTTGCCCATCACGCCGTCGAAAATCAATGGGTCGCCCCTGAGTTAAGCGAAAAAGCAGAAATCCGTATCACCGCTGGCCGTCATCCGGTCGTAGAACATACCATTGAACACTTTACCCCCAACGGGTGTGATCTACATGCAAACCGATGTTTATTGATGATCACAGGGCCAAATATGGGGGGTAAATCGACCTATATGCGCCAAACGGCCCTCATCGCATTATTAGCTCGTACCGGCAGTTTTGTACCAGCCCAACACGCAACGATTGGCCCTATAGATCGTATTTTCACTCGAATTGGGGCAGCAGATGACCTTGCAGGAGGCCGCTCTACCTTCATGATGGAAATGACTGAGGCCGCCGCTATTTTGTCTTCAGCAACCCGTAACAGTTTAGTGTTAATGGATGAGATTGGTCGCGGTACATCGACCTATGACGGTTTGTCTTTAGCATGGGCAATCGCGTTACGTTTAGTTCAACATAATCAATGCTTAACCTTATTTGCGACCCATTATTTTGAGTTAACTCGATTACCGGATGAACTGCCCGTGACTGCCAACGTGCATCTCGCAGCGGCTCAAACACAACAAGGCATCGCCTTTTTACATGAGGTTCGTGAAGGCCCAGCCAGTCGTAGTTATGGGATTCAGGTAGCGCAACGTGCGGGCATTCCCGCTGCTGTAATTCATAATGCATCTATTGAACTAGAGCGCCTAGAGCAACTGCATGCCCCTCTGCCACAATTGGACTTATTTTCTGCGCCTATGCCAACGCCCACTGTGGCTACAGCCACATTGAGTCCAGAACAAGAGCTCGCCTTAGATTTACAGCAAGCGCTTCGTGATCTGGATATTGATGAGCTCAGTCCACGTGCCGCACTAGATTTACTCTACCAATGGCGCAAGCGCTATCAACATTAAATCAAAACGAAAGCTAAGCTCAATGGCACCACAAAAATGGCAATAATACTTAGCCCTAACTGCCACCACGTTGGCTTGAGTTGATAATCAGGCTGATCGACCGACAATGCCATGGATGTAGACGTATTCGTTTGCATAATGACACCTCAATTAAATATCAGTAATGAGAATCATTATCATTTAAATAGTGGGCAATGTCCACAAAAAACCCTGCACTAGGCAGGGTTTTTGCATTACCGGCTATACATCAATTAATGTGGCATATTTGTAGATAGCACATTAATAATACGGCCTGCGGTTGGGGTATTTAACACCTGACCATTTTCGTCCAAGACCTGAACAATAGAAGCATTACCACCTTGAGCCATCACACGAACACGTAAGCGCTGCGCCTCTGCCGTATTACGGGCTCGGAACAAGCGTCCAAGAATATTCGGCTGCTCAATTTTCTCACCACTATCCGCATCAAGGTAACGAATGTAGTATTCACCCGAACTACGGTCACGGTCCTCGACCGAGAACCCAGCAGAGTCGATGCCTACACCCACACGACGCCATGCACGATCAAAGCCTTCGTTTAAGACCAATTGACGCTGACTCGCATCATCTTGAACCTGAATTAACGCCGGTGTGTCATGCGTTTCGGCCTGAGCGACCTGAGCTTGGGCATGTTCTAAGTCTGTACCTAAAAACACCATTAAACGAGCTAGCATCACCGCATTTAGACCGGGGTCTTCTTTGCCATGTACCCATTTAAAAGCAGCACCATCTGTAGTCGGTGTCTCGACCATATGCTGATGGCTAATGTAAATCTCTGTTTTACCGTTGACTCGCTCTAGGCGTGTGCGGAAACGTTCACGTTCACCACTATCAAACACCTGATCCACGACGGAACTTAATAACGTGCGAATCCAGCTATCCGGAATTTTCGCTCTATTTTCAGCCCAATCCGTCAACATCACCCCCACACGTGGATCATCCGAATGAATCGTGAAGCCTTGGTTATTCCAGAATTCGAGAATATGTGGGTAAATTTTCTCTGCAGGCTGATCAATCACTAGCCAACGCAGGTCTCCATCTCGCATTACCTGAATACCACTTTGCTCGGGCAACACATTGCTGGTTGCACTACCTATAGCAGGCTGAGCATTTTGTGCTTGAGCAAATTGACTATAAGACAAAGCACCGGTGTTGCCGCCTGGGGCTTGGAAGCGGGCATCACGATTTGCCTGCGTTAAATCAGGCGGAATACTAAGAGGATCACCAGTAACAGTGCTCTTGTAGTCAACGCTTTCTTCGGTGCCCATGAATTGATTCAAGGCAGAACAACCGCTTAATAGCGTCAAGCTCAAGCCTGCTGCCATCATCAAAGCGGTTGGTTTAAGGGTGAAATTCATGCGAGTAACCCTGCATTATTAAGTAATTGGCGCAGCCCAGCATGATGCTGCGAGCTTAGGGGAGTCATGGGCAAGCGGTAGCCTAACTGTGTTAAGCCCATTTCAGCCACGGCCCATTTTACAGGGATAGGATTCGCTTCAACGAATAACATTTTATTCAAATCAGCCAATAGCGCATTTACTTTGCGCACCGTAACTAAATCACCGTCCAATGCCGCCTGACAGAGTTGTTTCATCAACCGAGGCGCAACGTTAGCCGTAACCGAAATATTTCCTTTACCACCTAATAGAATCAACGCTGCCGCAGTAGGATCATCGCCACTTAAAACAATGAAGTCCTCTGGCTTATCACGTAACAATTGGCCTAAACGACCAATATCACCTGTGGCATCTTTGACACCAACAATACCCGGGATTTGAGCCAAGCGTAAAATGGTATCGTTGCTCATGTCGGCAACGGTACGACCGGGCACATTATATAGGAAAGTAGGCAAATCAACGGTTTCAACGATTTTTTTGAAATGCTGATATAGGCCTTCTTGGGTGGGTTTGTTGTAGTAAGGTACCACAGACAATCCCGCCTGAGCACCTACCTGATGGGCATGTTTCGCTAACTCGATGGCCTCTACAGTAGAGTTACCACCCACACCAGCCATAATGGGAATACGCCCCTTAGCATGTTCGACCGCGACTTGAATTAGTTCAGCGTGTTCGTCCATATTGACGGTAGGTGATTCACCCGTTGTTCCTACAACAACAAGTACATCCGTTCCTTCGGAAATGTGCCAGTCAATGAGCTTTCGGTAAGCGTCAAAATCCAGACTTCCATCGGGGAACATAGGCGTAACAAGGGCAACCATGCTGCCTTGAAAAATAGGGGTTGCAGTATCCGAACTAGCCATAATAGATAAAGTCTCCTGGATAAGACGAGCTAAAACCAATAATAATAAATTAAATAAGCGTTAAGTTTACCGGATTTTAAGGCAGGATCATAAAAACAAACGAATGATGCCATTACCAAACGCTAAAAAGGGTTGCAAAATGGTCCACAACGCCCCAGTAAACATTAATACAATCAAAATCAACATGCCATAGGGTTCTATACGCGCATATTGATTTGCATAAGGCTGGGGTAAGAGACTATATACAATACGCCCCCCATCTAATGGTGGCAATGGGACTAAATTCAATGCCATCAGCACTAAATTAACCTGTACCCCTGCAATGGCCATCTTGCCCCAGAAATCTTGAATATCTACCCCTGCCATCAATAACAAACGTAGCAGCAAGACCCAAAAAATACCCATCAATAGGTTAGAGGCAGGCCCAGCTAGCGCCACCCAAAGAATATCCTTCTTTGGATTACGTAACTTAGACCAATTCACAGGAACTGGTTTAGCCCAACCAAACAATAACCCTGCCCCACCCAGTAATTTAGTGGAGATCAACAAGAATAAGGGAACGATAATTGTTCCCATCAAATCGATATGACGAGTCGGATTTAAACTAATGCGTCCCGCCTGCTCTGCCGTTGGGTCACCGAAATATCGAGCCACATAGCCATGAGCAGCCTCGTGCAGTGTAATACCAAACAAAACCGGTAGTGCATACACTGCAATGGTTTGAATAAAACTTTCCACCGTTTAGTCTAAGCCTAGTTTTTGTGGATCGCCCAGACCGTGACGTACTACCTCTGGGGCTGCCCCTGTTAAATCAATCACAGTTGTAAAATCTGCTGCGCAAGGACCACCGTCGATCACTGCAGCCAACTGATGTTGATAACGATCGAAAATGTCTTGAGCATCATTTAAGGCCATGTCCTCATCCTCGGGGATCAGGGTGGTAGACAATAAGGGAGAGCCTACCTGTTCAATCAAGTCTAAGATGACTTTATTGTCTGGCACACGAATCCCAATGGTTTTGCGCGACGGATGCGACACACGTCGAGGGATTTCTTTGGTGGCCTCTAAAATAAAAGTCCATGGCCCCGGTGTGGCCAGTTTTAATAAACGATACTGGCTGTTATCTACACGCGCAAAGGTGCTGATCTCAGCTAAATCGCGACACAATAAAGTCAGGTTATGACGCTCGTCTAAACCACGTAAGCGACGCAGGTTTTCTGCGGCTGCCTTATCATCTAAGCGGGCGACCACCGCGTAACTGGAGTCAGTCGGTACAGCAACTAACCCTCCTTTCGCGAGTAAATCAGCCGCTTGGGCTAATAGTCGAGTTTGTGGATTCTGAGGGTGTACTTCAAATAACTGAGCCATAAGGTCTCCTTTTTCAGCCATTGCGCTATGTATAGAGCATGCACAAATCAATTCCCAACAGTATAAGCTTAGCAAAAACAAAAGTTGTGCACTTTTTTATTTTTTATGCTATAGTTATGTTTCTTTGCACGGGAGGCAATCTTTCGTAGCAAACTATGGTGACCGTAGCTCAGTTGGTAGAGTCCCGGATTGTGATTCCGGTTGTCGCGGGTTCGAGCCCCGTCGGTCACCCCAGATTTAAAGCCCGTATAATTTTGAAATTATACGGGCTTTTCTCATTTCTGACTCGTTAACGCTTATAGTAGTTCTATTACCAAACAATAAACAACGACTACTGTCAATAACCCCGCCCTAAAGGGCGAGGCTTGCCAGCTTGGTTCTGTGCTTGCCTAGATTGACCAGACTCAG
>NZ_CANRIC010000045.1:0-18785 GCF_947630565.1 uncultured Paenalcaligenes sp. | reverse complement strand
ACTACTGGAGTCTAAAAAAGATCAGCAAGAACACGCCATCGTTATTGAAAATATTATCGAAGCGTTGGCGCCTTTTTGTGACTCGATTGAGGCAGCAAAAACTCCGCATCTGATTTCTACGGCCACTCTCTGGCATTTATCCACAGAAATCCGGGGTCAGTTAAAAGCACCCTATGCTGATGCCTTAACACTGGCTTTAGCTATCCACCCCACTCCGGCTGTATGCGGTCATCCCACTAAAGAAGCCAGAGATCACATAGAAGCCATTGAGCAACAAGATCGAGGTTTTTTTGCGGGGGCTGTTGGCTGGATAAAATCAACTCTTCGTTTTTATTTCTTAGCTGTTTGCGTAGTTCAGTTGCATTATCGACCACACACACATTAGCAAAATCCATCTGCTTGAGACGACGACATACATCGTTGCATGTTGTTACACTCTGAAAAACGATAACGGCTTGCTTGGTACTTTTCATAGGAGGCCAATAGGAAAAGCAGATCTTCGTCAAGCTTTGTTAGCTTTGCTTTTTAGTTCTGCTTATTTTTCTCTGCCTCGGCTAAACGCTCTTTTAGCTTGTCCTCTGGCAGCCAACCATTAGCACGTGAGCCATCGGCAAAAAAGATCGCTGGTGTCCCTTGTACGCCTAGTTTCATACCAAAAGCCAACAGTTCATCTATAGGTGTATCGCAGGTTTTCTCGGCTGGCTTTGTGCCATCTTTCATCCAGGCACTCCAGGCAGCAGCACGATCGTCTGCACACCAAACGTGCTCAGATTTCACTCTAGAGTCTGGCGTTAGAATGGGAAACAAGAACGAGTACACGGTAATATTATCGATGTTCTCTAGACTTTGATGTAGCCGTTTACAATAAATACAATTCGGATCCTCGAAAATGGCAATCTGCTGTTTACCATCCCCTTTTACCATTTTAATGGCCTTATCCAAAGGTAAGTTAGCAAAATCCACTCGGTTTAATTCCTCAACACGCTGCGCAGTTAAATCCGTACGAGTTTGCACATCTACCAATGAACCCTGTAAAACAAAATCCACCTTTTCATTGGTGTACAACACATCATTACCTAAACGTAATTCAAGAATGCCCGGAAATGGCGTAGGTGAGACCTCGTCAACTTCGATGCCCTCAAACTCTGTCTCAAAGCGTTTTTTAGCTTGCTCTAGGACGGCAGAGGATACCGTCGCTGCTTTGGGTTCTGCCCATGCGTTTACTGCCCCAAAACCCATTGTCAATGCCAGCATACCTGCTGCTAAGCGCAATTTCATGTTTTCTCCTGCTTTGGCGAATGAGGCCAAATGTCTTATCTATAAATATTAATCAAAATGGGCGTATAGCCTAGGTTAAATCTTAGAAAAACCCCGTTTTTCTACCCGCCGCGCCCTCGATGAGCTGACGTTTAATAAAAGGGACTTTATTCACCATATTCATACCCACATTACGAGCAAAAGCAATAGGCGCTCCGGGTAGACTAAATAGCTGATGCAGCCCATGAGTCACCCAGCGCATTGCCATAATGGGTTCGACCCGCGCTCGGCGATAACGTTCCAAAACTCGACTATCCCCTACCGACTGATAGGAGGCTTTGGTTGATAAGACGCGTACTAATTCCTCTATGTCACCTAAACCTAGATTTAACCCTTGGCCTGCCAACGGGTGTACCCGATGAGCAGCATCCCCAATCAACGCCACTTTAGGGGCAATCATTGCACTGCGCTCTAAGGTCAAAGGAAAAGAAAAGGGCTCGCTACGCAACCTAAGAGAACCCAAGCGATGCTGAGTTAATGCACCCAGAAGTGATTGAAGATGTGCTGCTTGCGCCGCCCGATCTCGTGCCATGAAATCATTGGCTTGTGACTCTTGCACAGACCAGACCATCGACACCTGAGGGCCCCGATCGGTGTCAGGCATAGGTAGCAATGCTAAGACAGCATCACCTACAAACCATTGATAAGCGATATGTTGATGCGGTAACTGTGCATCCAAATGAGCCACCACCCCATTATGTTTATAGGGTCTAGCCTGATGTTCGATATGGGCTTTAGCTCGCAACTGAGAGCGCGCCCCATCAGCCCCTATAATCAAATCAGCCGGTATTTGCACACCACCTTTAGTTTGAATACCGGTGGCCGTTAATTGATCGAAAAAGTCGTCTTGCCACGGTACGCTATAAACTTGGAGGGCCTGATGTAAGACGCGCTCTATTTCTCCGGACTCCACAATCCACGTCAAGGTAGACTGTGCGTTTTGCCACGAATCCAATTGCACAAAGCCGTCGCCATCCCCATACAGCTCCATTCCTGAAACGGGCGTGATGCGCGCGGCATCCATTAAGGACCACACACCTAGCTCATTTAAAAAGGCCTGACTGGTTGCTGAAAGGGCATAGACCCGTGGGTGATATTGATGTGCCGCCAAAACCATTGGTTTATAGGCGGGTGCAAGAATCCGAGGGGAAAAGCCCGCTTTTTTCAAGGCTAAGGCGCAGGCCATACCAGCGAGTCCACCCCCACAAACTAAGATATGTTCATGTTTCATCGTGCGCTTGGGGTCCCAGCTTGTTTGGGCCAAAGCACCCACATTTCACCATTTTGTTTCATACGACCTGCCTGGGCTCCGGCTTGATCACCCGTACCCCAGTAAAAGTCTGTACGAGCCGCCCCTTTAATCGCAGCACCGGTATCCTGTGCAAACACCAATTTACGCAAAGGCTGTTGAGTTGCGGGATACTGCGTTGCTAAATAAACGGGTGTCCCTAACGGCACGAAGGTGGGGTCAATCGCTACTGCGCGCTCTGCAATGAGCGGAATGCCATAAGCCCCCTTCGGCCCTAAAATGGGGTCGGTAATATGTTCCTCGTTAAAGAACACCATTGCTTTGTTCACATTCAACATCTCGTGCACACGATGCGGATTGTCTTTAGCCCATTTTTTAATATTTTGCATGGAGGTTTGAGCTAAAGGAAGTTCGCCTTTATCTGCCAGCCATTTACCAATCGAGCTATACGGATGACCATTGTGATCTCCGTAGGCTAAACGCACCGCGCTGCCATTTTCTAAAACAGCACGCCCTGACCCCTGAATCTGTAAGAAAAAAGCCTCTACAGGATCATTTGCCCATGCCAAAACCTGAGGTTGACGAGCCGCGTTTGATGTAATTTCGCCCCGTGTGTCATAAGGAACGACACGATTACCATCCACAACCTTACCGCGAATTCGTTTTCCGGCTAATTCGGGGTATAAACCACCTAAATCGATAGTTAATAAGTCATCCGGGACCGCATAGAGAGGCCACTGATAATCACCGTGTTTACGTTTAGAAGCTCGAATTAGCGGCTCGTAATAGCCCGTAACCGTATTTTTAGCAACCTTACCACTGCCATCGAGTAAACGCCAAGGCTGCAAATGTGTCTCTAGGAATTGGCGGATTTTTTGGGTGTCTTTGCTATCAACACTCATCCCACTATTTTGAGCAGCCAAACAAACAGGCTGCCATGCTCTGGGCGTAGCACGTGCTGGCATCGCCAATGAACCGCTAACGGGACGCATTAAGCCCTTGCAGTTATTGATGAATCCTTTCCAGACATGCTCTAAATTATCATTATTCCAATCAGGTAGTGCGCCCCAGCCTACGGACTGAAATCGGCTGGATAATGGACGTGCTGGCGTCTCAGGCAATCCAGCCAAATCCGGAACTCGTAGGGGTTGGGTGGCAATGTCCACCTTAGGATCAGAACTCACTGATCCCATACTGGCAGGTCGGGTAGAGTCCGACGTCGTTGTTGTGCATGCAGACAGCAGCACAGCAAAAATTCCTAAGCTGATATTTCGTAATGAACTCATCACAATCTCGATTAATGCAAAGTACGGGGCAAGGCTAAAACAAACTCGGCAATAGAGACATCAAAGGGCACCCCATTTTCACCCACAAAATGGAACTCGCCTTTCATGGTGCCAATAGGGGTGGGTAACGGACAGCCACTGCTGTACTCAAAGCTTTCGCCAGCTGCAATCAAGGGTTGCTTACCTACCACGCCTAAACCACGTACCTCTTGTACCCGCTGAGTGCCATCGGTAATCACCCAATGGCGACTAATCAACTGAACGGCTTGCGCACTGTTATTGCGCACCACGACTCGGTAAGCAAATACATAGTGCTGATTATCAGGCTCAGATTGATCCGGTAAATACTGAGGGGTTACGTTCACCACAATGTCATCAGGCTGCATACAAATAACTTAGCTCCATGTCTGTTTGCTGTTTACAATGCCACTATGTATTACACCACAGCAATGGTCAATACACACTTGCTGTGCGCATTGTAACCCTCATTTTTACATAGTACTGCCATGTCTCATATCCAACCTGCTTGTATCGCCCCCAGTATCCTAGCTGCCGACTTTGCTCGTCTAGGCGAAGAAGTCCGTGATGTTATCGCCGCAGGCGCTGACTGGATTCATTTTGATGTGATGGATAATCACTACGTCCCCAATCTAAGCTTTGGCCCAATGGTTTGCGCGGCGCTACGCCCGCATACAGATGCTCCCATCGATGTGCATTTAATGATTGAGCCTGTAGATAGTTTAGTTGAGCCTTTTGCAAAGGCAGGAGCCAACCTAATTAGCTTTCACCCTGATGCCTCCCATCACGTAGATCGCACTTTATCGTTAATTCGTGATCACGGCTGTAAAGCGGGCTTAGTGCTAAATCCAGCCACCCCTCTGCATCACCTCGATTACGTCATGGACAAACTAGACCTAATTTTATTAATGTCAGTGAACCCAGGTTTTGGTGGTCAAAAATTTATCCCCACCACCTTAGACAAGGTACGTCAGGTCCGTGCGCGTATTGATCGCTGGGTAGATCAAGGTGGACAGCCAATCCGCTTACAAGTGGATGGGGGCGTGACTGCCACTAATATTCGTGAGATTCGGGCTGCGGGTGCAGATACCTTTGTGGCGGGTTCAGCTATTTTTAGCAAAGAGGATTACGCTGCAGAAGTCCAAGCCATGCGTGCTGAAATTTTAGCGGCAGATAGCCTAAGCGCTTAGCGTATTATTGCTTTGTCTTTAGTAGTGGATTTTCCACCGGATGGCCAAGGTAAAAGCCTTGGCCATGGCTAACACCTATTATCTGCAACACACCCAGCTCACACTCTTGCTCAATGCCTTCGGCAATCACAAACGTTTTATTTTGTAATGCCACCTCACTGATCGCTTTTAATAGTTGTTGTTTAAACGGGTGACGGTGGATATGATGCGCAAAATAACGGTCTAATTTCACAAACTCGGGCTGTAGCTCTGACCACAATCGTAATGAGGCGTAGCCCTCGCCTAAATCATCAATAGCAAACTGAATACCCTGACGACGACAGCGCTCTGCCGCAATGCGTAGTTGATCATAGTCTCGGGTAAGCTCACTCTCGCTCAGCTCTACTACTATTTTCAGTCGATTATGATCTGTGCTTTTATCTAGCCAAGGGGGAATCTGCCCTGAAAATACCCGTGACAGATCAATAAACAACTCGGGGCTCAAATTTAAAAACAATAACCCTTGTAGCCCCAACTCGATAAATTTAGCCATCTGCAACCGGCAACACAACTGCTCTAGCTCTTGGGTTTTGCCATATTTTTTAGCTACGCTAAACAACACAATCGGCATATGCAAATGTGTGTTCACCGGCCCTCTAATTAAGGCCTCATAGCCAATCACTTTCTGGCTGCGTATATCCACTATAGGTTGAAATAATGGTGTTAACGTTTCATCTCGTAACACCGCCTCAAGAGCAGCCTTCATGATTACCTACATCTCTTTAACCAATAGCAATTGTTATGAACTGTAAAGGCATAATAATGACAGATTGTGTCAATTTAAACAATTACCATCAAATAAGTATAAGTACTACTCGCTTTATGGGCCGCGGTACACTATTAGGATTCTTTTCATTGCAGGAGCAAAAAGATGCGCTACTCAGCTGTGCTGTTTGATTTGGACGGTACTTTAGTCGACTCTATTCCCGACATTGCGGGCGGAGTCAATGCAATGTTGCTTGAGATGGGTCTACCGCAGATCCCGGCTCAACGCCTTAGTACCTTTTTAGGTAAAGGTATGGATCACCTCATCTGGTTAGCTCTGGCGGAGTTCTCTAAAGAGGATGAGCCCAGCCCTGAAAGCTACGATCTGGCTCGTACCTTATTCAAAAAACATTATCACGAACAATTAACCCATACCGTTTCTACTGTTTTTGATGGGGTGATTGACGGCCTAGAGGCCTTTAAAGCTGCGGGCTGTCGCTTGGCGATTGTCACCAACAAACCCATTGAGTTTGTTCCTGCTCTTATTGAGCAAATGGGGATTGCTTCTTATTTCGAAGTCGTCGTCGGAGGCAATACCTGTGCAGAAAAAAAACCACACCCCATACCCTTTTTATATGCTTGCGAGCAGCTTGGTATAGCGCCTTCAGACGCCTTGGTCATCGGTGACTCTAGCAATGACAGCATTGCGGCTCGCCGTGCCAATATAGACGTGCTGATTGTGCCTTACGGCTACAACGAAGGCAAAAGCGTGCAAACTTTAGATTGTGATGGTATAGTTTCTAGCATTGCCGAGGCTGCCCAATGGGCGGCTCGCTCTGATCGTTAATTATTTAAAGACCAAATACCTAATGCAACTAAACCGTAACTCCTATTCCATCTATGGCGCCTATTGGCGCTGGTGGCGTTCGGGTTCCGGGACAGCTGCGTTGACGCTCTCTGTGTAATATAAAAATGTAATTTCATTTTTTTACGCTTAGGCGCAAAAAGCCCGGAACTCGTTAAGAGCCGGGCTTTTTTGTATTCATAGCTCGGCTCACTGTAACTTTTTTGACTCACAGTAGGCCTACACATGACAGAAATTGAATTTAAAGCTCTTGCCGCCCAAGGTTTCAACCGCATTCCTCTGATCGTTGAAACCTACGCAGACCTCGATACTCCGCTATCGATTTACCTAAAACTGGCTCATAACAGCAGCGAACAAGGGGTCAACAGCTGCCTGATGGAATCCGTCGTTGGCGGTGAACAGTTTGGTCGTTACTCCTTTATTGGCCTACCTGCTAAAACCGTCATTCGTGCCACAGGCACAACCACAGAGGTCTTGGTTGATGGGCAAATTGTTGAAACAGCACAAGGCAACCCTTTAGACTTTATTGAGCAATACCAAAAACGCTTTAAAGTCGCTTTACGCCCCGGCATGCCGCGATTTTGTGGTGGTCTAGCAGGCTACTTTGGCTACGATACTGTGCGCCACATTGAGCCTTCTCTTGGTATCAATGCCAAACCGTTTCCAGCAGGCCAAACGGGAACACCCGACATCATGTTGTTGCACATTGATGAGTTAGTCATTGTGGATAACTTAGCCGGTCGCACTTACTTGATCGTCTACGCTAATCCCAACGAAGCAGAAAGCTACACCAATGCGCGTCGTCGCTTACGTGATTTACGTGAAAAGCTACGTCATCCCGTAACAATCCCTTACTCTTACGCCAGTATGGAAACCTTTGAGCAGCGTGATTTTGCCAAAGAGGATTACTTATCTACCGTCGCTAAAGCAAAACAATACATCACCGACGGCGAAGTAATGCAGATTCAAATTGGCCAAGTCATCACAAAACCATTTCGTGATGCGCCTTTATCACTCTACCGTGCTCTACGTTCATTAAACCCCTCTCCTTACATGTACTTTTGGAACTTTGACGACTTTCAAGTCGTTGGCTCCTCTCCTGAAATTTTAGTACGCCATGAAAAAAATGTAGTGCAAGGTGAGGAAAAGCAGCATGTCACCATACGACCTCTAGCAGGCACACGTAAGCGTGGAGCTACGCCTGAAGAAGACCTTCGTCTTGCCGCTGAACTACAAGCAGACCCCAAAGAGCGAGCTGAGCACGTCATGCTCATTGATCTGGCCCGTAATGACATTGGGCGCATTGCTAAAGCGGGAACCGTTGAGGTCACTGACGCCATGAGCGTAGAACGTTATTCACACGTGCAACACCTCGTCTCCAACGTGTGTGGAGAACTACAGGACAACATGAGCAACATGGATGTGCTCAAAGCCAGCTTTCCTGCTGGCACATTAACCGGCGCCCCTAAAGTACGCGCCATGCAATTAATTGATGAGCTAGAGCCAGTGCGTCGCGGCATCTACGGTGGCGCTGCTGGTTACCTAAGTTACGGTGGTGAAATGGACTTAGCCATCGCGATACGTACTGGAGTCATTCAAAACGGCATGCTGTATGTACAAGCCGCTGCTGGCATTGTTGCCGACTCTAGCCCCGAAGCGGAATGGCAAGAAACAGAAGCAAAAGCGCGCGCGATGCTACGTGCCGCAGAACAAGTTCAGTTTGGTTTAGACGAACCTATTTAAATCAGCCAAAGGATTTCACCATGTTATTTATGCTTGATAACTACGACTCATTCACCTATAACCTCGTTCAATATTTTGAAGAACTCGGTATGCCAGTGCAGGTCGCTCGAAATGACCAATGCACCATCGAAGACATTGAGGCACTCAATCCTGACTATATCTGTCTCTCCCCAGGCCCTGGCAACCCTGATAGTGCTGGTCTGACGTTAGCCGTCATTCGTCATTTTGCAGGTAAAAAACCCATATTAGGTGTCTGTCTAGGCCATCAGGCCATAGCCCAAGCCTTTGGAGGTCGTGTGATCCATGCTAAACAAGTCATGCATGGCAAAGTCAGTGCCATCACACATAACGGCAATGATGTATTTACGGGGCTAGCTAGCCCCATGACGGTCACTCGCTACCACTCCTTAGCCGTAGAGGCCGAATCACTACCCGCCTGCCTTGAAATCACAGCGCAAACTGAAGATGGTGAAATTATGGGACTACGCCATAAAGAACTGGCTATCAGCGCCGTGCAATTTCACCCCGAATCCATTCTTAGCGAATACGGTCACGAACTACTGCAAAACTTTCTAAATCAATAAGTCTAAAGAGACAAGTCATGAAACAAGATAAAGCCAACCTCATCACTCCAAATGAAGCCTTAGTGCGTTGTATTGAGCATCGCGAGATATTCCATGATGAGATGTTGCATTTAATGCGTATGCTCATGCGGGGTGAAATGTCTCCCGTAATGGCTAGCGCCCTACTGATGGGTTTACGTGTCAAAAAGGAAACCATTGGTGAAATAGCCGCTGCCGCCGAAGTCATGCGCGAATTCGCATTACCCGTGATTGCACATAATCCGGAACATCTTTTAGATATGTGTGGCACAGGCGGAGACGGTAGCAACACATTTAATATCTCTACGGCCGCCATGTTTGTGGTTGCAGCTGCAGGCGTTAAGGTCGCAAAACACGGTGGTCGAAGTGCTTCCTCATCCTCTGGTAGTGCGGACGTCCTAGAAACGCTAGGGGCCAATTTAGATCTGCACCCAGAACAAGTGGCTCAGAGTATAGAAGACATTGGTATTGGCTTTATGTTCGCTCCTGCCCATCATTCCGCCATGAAAAACGTAGCTGCCATACGCAAGGAGTTGGGTGTACGCACTATATTTAATATACTAGGGCCTTTAACTAATCCTGCGAATGCGGCAAATCAACTGATGGGGGTTTTTCACCCTGACCTAGTTGGGATTCAAGTGCGAGCTATGCAGCGCCTAGGAGCCAAACACGTTTTAATTGTTCATGGCCGTGACGGAATGGACGAGGCCTCCACTGGTGCCGCTACAATGGTTGGCGAACTAAAAAATGATCGCGTCACGGAATACGAAATCCATCCAGAGGATTTTGGAATGGCCATGAGTTCTAACCGTAGCATTCGTGTTAATTCCAGTGAAGAGTCCGCCCTTATGATTAAAGAGGCACTATCTAACACCGAAGGCACAGCTCGTGATATTGTGGCCTTTAATGCGGGGCTCGCTATTTACGCAGGCAATGGCGCGGATTCCATTGAATCTGGCTTAAAAATCGCATTTGATACCATCGCTAGTGGTGCAGCTCGCGCTAAACTAGACGAATTTTGCACCTATACTCGGAAAATCTAGGCATGAACGATATTCTCGCTAAAATCCTACAAACAAAAAAAGAAGAAGTCGCTGCTGCTCGTCAATTACGTAGCGAAGCCGATCTATTGCGCGAAGCCAAAAGTCGTAAAGACGTGCGTGGTTTTGCTCGTGCTCTGCAATATAAAATTAGCCAAGATAAACCCGCTATTATTGCTGAGGTAAAAAAAGCCTCGCCCTCCAAAGGCATTATCCGTGAGAATTTCAACCCTACGGAAATCGCGACCTCTTATGCCGCTCATGGCGCAGCCTGCCTATCTGTATTAACCGATATGCAATACTTCCAAGGCTCTTACGATCATTTGCGTCAAGCCCGTGCTGCATGTGCTCTGCCCATTTTGCGCAAAGACTTTATGGTCGACCCCTATCAAATCATTCATGCTCGCGCCATTGGGGCAGATTGTATTTTGTTAATTGTTGCTGCTCTCAGCCTCAACCAGCTTTTAGAATACGAAGCCTTAGCCAACGAGCTAGGTATGGACGTATTAGTCGAGGTGCATGATCAAGCCGAGCTAGATATTGCCCTAAACATGAAAAGTGTACTGTTAGGCATCAATAACCGTGACTTGCGCACCTTTGAGACCAGTATCCAAAATACCATTCAGTTGCTGGATTTAATCCCAGAAGACAAACTCGTCATTACAGAAAGTGGTATTCTTAATGCTGACGATGTAAAAACCATGCGCGATCATAAAGTTAACGCGTTTTTAGTGGGTGAGGCCTTTATGCGTCAGCCCGATCCAGGGGTGGCGTTGGAACAATTGTTTTTTAACTAAACAGATATTCCCCTATGCAAATGCAACAACTAGGGCTGTTAGATCAGCCAGAAACGCTTAATCAATTAGCCGGCTCTCTACAGCCTTTGGTTGCGGCATTATCCCCCAGCTGGCAACAGGTACTCCAACAAGAGCCCTTGCAGTCTAAATTACAGTTACTAGACCATTGGCTCAAACAGCGATTGTCTGCTGGGGCGGTGATCTATCCTGCCAACCCTTTCTATGCCCTTACGCTCAGTCAGCCCGAGGACATCAAAGTGGTCATCTTAGGCCAAGACCCGTATCACGGCCCAGGCCAAGCTCAAGGCTTGGCCTTTTCTGTGCCGGACTACATAGCACGTCCGCCTAGTCTACGTAATATCTACGAAGAGCTGCACCTTGAGTACCCAGAATACGCAAATCAACCTCCTCAACATGATCTAAGCGCATGGGCTAAACAGGGTGTGTTGCTACTCAATACTTCTCTCACTGTAGAGGACGGTAAAGCCGCCTCTCATGCAAACAAAGGGTGGGAATACATCAGTGATGGCATTTTGCGTCATATTCTGACCTTAGCAACCCCTAAGGTGTTTATGCTGTGGGGCAATCATGCCCAAGCCAAACAACCTCTAATTGATGAGTACGCCACCGCACCGGTATTAAGCCTGCACTCAAACCACCCCTCACCTTTATCAGCAAAAAGAAAGCCCACTCCCTTTATTGGGAATGGGCATTTTATGCAGTGCAACGAATGGCTAGAGCAACACGGAGAAAAACCAATTAGCTGGCTTTGAAACCGTATTAGGCAACACCCGCTGCTTCGGCCTGCTGATCCGCATGGTATGAAGAACGTACCATCGCACCAATAGCAGCATGAGTAAAGCCCATTTCATAGGCTTGCTCTTCGAGGTACTTGAACTCGTCTGGGGTGACATAACGCATCACGGGCAAATGATGTTCTGACGGCTGCAGGTATTGACCAATCGTAAGCATATTGACGTTATGCTTACGCAAATCACGCATAACCTCAAGAATTTCCTCGTTAGTTTCACCTAAACCAACCATCAACCCCGATTTAGTCGGTACATCGGGACAACGCTCTTTAAACTGCGACAACAGTTTTAGCGAGTGCTCATAGTCCGCGCCGGGACGAGCCTGTTTATATAAACGCGGAATCGTTTCCAGATTATGATTCATCACATCCGGTGGGCTTTGTTCAAAAATATCCAATGCCTTATCGAGACGGCCACGAAAATCCGGAACCAAAACTTCGATAGTGGTGTGTGAGGAGTGTTCCCGTACCTGAGCAATACACTCAGCAAAATGCGCGGCGCCCCCATCACGTAAATCGTCTCTATCCACAGAGGTCACGACGACATAAGACAATCGCATTGCCCCAATCGCTTTGGCTAGGTTGGCTGGCTCATCCGTATCTAATGGGTCAGGACGACCATGCCCTACATCACAAAATGGGCAGCGACGTGTACATTTATCACCCATAATCATGAACGTGGCAGTCCCCTTACCAAAACACTCACCAATGTTCGGACAGGAGGCTTCCTCGCAAACAGTAAATAGCTTGCGTTCGCGCAAAATCGTTTTAATGTCGTAAAAACGAGAATTAGGTGCGGCGGCCTTAACACGAATCCAATCGGGTTTTTTTAGTCGCTCGGTTTGCTCGAACTTAACGGGCAAACGCGAGGTTTTATCTTCGGCCTTTTGCTTACGAGTTGGATCGTAGTCGCGTGGACGCACGGTAGGTTTGGGAGAGTTCACATTATTCATAAACGTTTTCTGTGTGTGCGCTAAATTGATGCTTTAGCTGTAAGGACAAGACCTGACCTACCTGAGATAGTGTCAATGATTGACCGCAAGCCTGCATATCGGTGGTACCTAAGCCTGCATAACCGCAGGGATTTATCCCTAAAAAGGGACGCAAATCCATATCCACATTTAATGACAAACCGTGATAACTGCGACCATTGCGTATTTTAACACCCAAGGCAGCAATCTTAACCAATTCATCCCTACCATAGAGGTTATTCAACACCTGTTTGCCTTGTACATAGACCCCAGGGGCATTGTCTTTACGTTGGCTAGGTATAGAAAAGTGAGCCAATGTCGCAATAATAGCGTCCTCTAGGCGAGTCACGTACTCGCGTACATAAATGCCTTGGCGACGTAAATCAATCAAACAGTACGCAATCAGTTGCCCGGGACCATGATAGGTAACCTGACCTCCACGATCTGTTTTCACAACCGGAATCGTCTGAGGATTCAGAATATGCTCTGGCTTACCGGCTTGTCCCAAGGTGTACACCGGCGGATGCTCCAGTAACCAAATTTCATCTGGGCTATCCGCCGTGCGCGCGTTGGTATAGTCCTGCATGGCCTGCCAAATCGTTTCAAAATCAGGCTGACCAGACAGCCAACGTAACTGTAATGCCATACAGCTACATAACAATTGAAACTAAAGGATGACCATGTAAGGCACGGTATAAGGTGTCAAGCTGCTCTCGTGAGGTAGCCCAAACACGGAACGTTAACCCCACATAATTGCCTTTGCCGCTTGGACGCATTTCCAATGTAGCGGGATCAAAACGTGGGTCATGTTCCAGAACTAATTCCGTCAGCACCTGAGAAAACTCGGGCACCGCTTTGCCCATCACTTTAATGGGGAACTCGGACGGGTATTCAATAAGAGAATCTTCGGGTTTAATTTCCATGTGTTAGCCCTCTAGTTGATCCAGTATCTGATCATAGCCAGCACGTAATGCCTGATAGACTGGACCTAATTGACCTGTACCAACGGGTTTACCGTTGTATTGCAAAATCGGTAAGACTTCTTTGGTGGCAGATGTCAGCAAAAGTTCATCGGCGGCTTCGACCTCGGCCTCTGAGATCGGACGAGCCTCGAAGGGAATACCTGCTTTGGCGGCCAGTTCCTCGAGTAAACGGTAACGAATCCCCTCTAGGATCAAATTATCACGCGGAGGCGCCAATAATACCCCGTCTTTTACCACCCAGATATTCGTAGATGAGCCCTCGGTCATATATCCATCACGGAACTGAATGACCTCGTCTACACCTGCATCAACCGCCTGCTGGCGTGCCAATACGTTACCCAACAACGAAATAGATTTGATATGACACATTAACCAACGCACATCAGGAATAGAAATCGCGGTTAAGCCTTTTTCACGCGCCACAGAAGGACGCTCAAAAGGAGTCACCATACAAAACACCGTCGGGGTCGCATTCGCAGGGAACGCATGATCGCGTTTAGCTGCACCACGTGTCACATGCAAATACACCATGCAGTCCTGACCTTGGCTGACGCGCGCTAGCATATCTAGCACCAGCTTTTCCCAGTCTTGACGAGTGTAATTTACCTCTAAACCAATCAGTTTTAGGCTTCGTTCTAGGCGGCCTAAGTGCTCGTCCATACGAAAGGCTTGGCCTTTATAAGCTGGCACTACGTCATAAATACCGTCACCAAAAATAAAACCGCGATCCAACACCGAAACTTTAGCGTCAGCTAAGCGCGTATAGTCTCCGTTTAGATAGACGATCGTGTTTGGATCTACGTTTGCAATCATGATTACCTCGTTAACAACAAAAGGGAATGAATATATTAGTTAAACCACATACGAACTTTATCAATCATACGCCCCATAAACCCAGCTTGGGGAACGTTATTTAGCGCTAATAACGGCTCGTTTGCGATCACTTGTCCGCCTAAGCTAAATGCCACCGTACCTACCTGCTGATCTTGGCTTACGGGGGCCATTAAAGGCTGAGTGTAATGAGCCATCGGTTTAATATCACCCGATTGACCACGAGGCACAGTCACCCAAACAGAGCGTTTTAGACCTAAGCCTACCGTATCAACCTCGCCTTCCCAAATACGGGCCGTCACAATAGGTTGATTCGGCTGATAGAGTTCAACTGTCTCAAAGTTTTGATAACTCCAATTCAGTAGCTTTAAACTGTCTTCGGTGCGTGCGGCATCATTGGCAGTACCCGTCACTACCGTCACAATACGGCGTCCATCACGTAATGCCGTCGTCACTAAGCCATAACCTGCTGATTTGGTATGGCCTGTTTTCAAGCCATCTACCGTCGTATCTAGCCACAGCAACCGGTTCCGGTTTGGCTGTTTAATTTTATTGTATAGATATTCTTTTTGGCTGTAGTAGTGCAAATGTTGAGGAAAATCCGTGACTAAGTTTTTAGCCAAAATACCTAAGTCGCGTACAGAGGTTAAATGATCCGGATGGGGCAGACCGCTTCCATTTTCAAAGTGGGTATTGGTTAAACCCTGACGCTTTGCTTCCTCGTTCATGAGTGCTGCAAATGCATCCTCACTGCCTGCCACCGCCTCTGCTAAGGCAACAGTGGCATCATTACCCGACTGGACAATCACCCCTTGCAGTAAGTCATTGACCTTGACCTGCGTGTTCGGATTGATAAACATACGCGAACCTTCGGTACGCCACGCGTTTTCGGATACATGAACCTCTTGATCTAACTGCAGCCTACCCGCATCAATGGCCTGAAACACCAAATAAGCAGTCATGAGCTTAGTCAATGAGGCAGGCTCGATACGCTCATCCAGATTATGAGCCGCAATGATTTGATTGCTGTTTACATCTAAGCTCAACCACGCCTTAGCACCTAAGGTGGGAGCAGGGATAGAAGATAGTTCGCTGAGTAAAGTGGGCTCTGTGGCTGCGCCTGCCATATCCTGAGCGGATAACGCAAAAGGAGCAAATGCCAAAGTGAGAGCCGCTAAATAGCGACGTAGTGAAATTCGACCTGTTTTCAACATAATTCAGCTTTATAGTGGTAAGCAAAACATTAATATAATGACTTACATTATAGGCATGGGCGTACAGTCAGAGAGAAGCGAAAGCCGCATCTAGAGGCAAGCACTTGTAACAAAATAAAACTAAGCTTGGCGTAGCATACCCAATTGCCACTGCGCACTGACCAATTCACGTAATAAAATGAGTTTGCCATGAAAAAAGTGGCCCGTCTCTGGAATCACACTAACGGCTAAATCATGGGTTTTCGCAAACGCCATGCTTTCAGATAAAGGGACAACCTCATCGGCCTCACCATGAACTAAATAGGTGTGATTGGGGACACGAAGCTCATCAACAAATCTAAAGCGCTCTACTGCACAACCGGCTAAAACCAAAGCCTGTGGGGTACGCTGACCGGTACTCGCTAAGGTGGCGTAAAGCTGTGCGGCAACAGACGTGCCAAACGAAAAACCACCAAGCATAAAGTGGCCAGAGCAAATCTCAGAGAACTGCGCCTGAAACTGCTGCACGACCTCTATCATGTCTAGGGTTTCGCCATGGCCGTGGTTAAATTCGCCCTCGGAAGCCCCCACCCCACGAAAGTCAGGCCTTAGCGCCACTAAACCGTGCAATGTTGCTGCACGACTCATGGTCGTTACGACTTTATTATTTCTGGCACCACCATGCAAAGGGTGCGGGTGTAAAATAAGAGCCCAACCTGTAATAGGTTGATTTGCTTCGGGCCAATCAATTGCACAATCAATGACACCTGCTTTCCCTTGGTACTGAGCCGTCTTTATACGTTCCATGTCTAAAATGCCATAATGTAGTTAATATGCTTTATTTTAACGAAAAACCCTTTCTTTGCTTGTGAACACCTGTATGCCATCTAAACACTGCTCTGCGGCCTTAGGCCTAGCATCCCCATCTGAGCTTTGCCAGCAACTACAAGCACAGTTGCCTTTTTTTCCTACGATTTCGTGGGTAGAACGCACAGACTCCACAAATGGGGATCTGATGTCATTAGCTCGATCAGGCAACGGGCAACTAATCCGTCCTTGGTTGTTAGGTGCTCACTTTCAAGATCGAGGCCGAGGTCGGGCAGGTCGAACCTGGGTCAATAGCAATGGTTCACATTTAATGTTTTCCTGTGCTTTTGATGTCTTTTTACCCGCCCGCCAGTTAGCGACCTTATCCCCCTTGGCAGGGGTTGCTGCCACCGAAGCGCTACGTTCGTTCCTGCCTATTCAAGATGTCCCAAAGCTCAGTATGAAATGGCCAAACGATTTACAGTGGCATCAAGCAAAACTGGCTGGCATCCTAACTGAAGTCACCCGAGCCAGTACTTCTCCGTTAAGTAACGATCATCATGTTGTCATCATCGGGATAGGTATTAATCTTAATGATGCCCGCGCTTTAAGCCAATCCTTGAATAGAAACGTGGCCGATTGGGCTGAAATCGTTGCTGAAGTTCCAACCCTAAAAGACATTACAGCGGCTGAGTTAACGTCTCGTATTGCCAAGGCATGGTATCAGGCCCTGAATGAGGTCACCGCACACGGCTTTCAGGACTTAGTGCAACGGTATAAAAAAGTAGATGGATTAAAAGACCAGCATCTCAATATTTTAGACAACAATCAAGTCGTGCTGGCAGGCATAGGCAGCGGCATTAACGAACAAGGTCAGCTCGTCATCCGTCAAGGCAATCAAAGCCATGCTATTTCTGTAGGCGAGGTCTCTGTGCGCCCTTTTGATCCTGATGCAGCCCCATGAGTCTACTCATTGATATAGGTAATACCCGCATAAAGGTCGGTTATGCCGATGCGGATGGCATCAGGCAGCCACACCACACTATTGCCCTTACCCATGCCGAACTACCACAACTGCCTCTTTGGCTTAAACAACATGGCTTACGCCCTGATTACGCCTTTGCTATTTCTGTTTCAGCCCCAGCCCTCTCTGAGCAACTGCACCTTTTACTGCATCAACAAGGCTGTCGTGTTCATTGGTTAGATGCCACCACAGCCTGCAATTTATTGCATAATGACTATGAATACCCTGAACGATTAGGGGCAGACCGTTGGCTAGCCTTAATTGGTGTTTTAGCCTTACATAAAAAAGAGGCCCTACGCCCTATTGTGCATGCCAGCTTTGGAACAGCCACTACCGTGGACACCATTATGCCCGCTAGTACTACCCAGTCGGCTCGATTTGTGGGCGGGCTTATTTTGCCCGGCCCCAAGCTCATGTATGACTCATTAGCCTTAAATACCGCTAAATTAGGAAATGGTATCGGAACCATTGCCCCTTTTCCTACTAATACTCGGGCGGCAATTAGCTCAGGGATCGCTGCAGCTCAAGCCGGAGCCGTATTGCGGCAATGGCAATTAGCAGCACAATATCAACGAGGTACACCGTTATTAGTATGCAGTGGAGGTGGCTGGGAGTTAATCCAAGAGGAAATATACCAGGCCTATTCCCAGCAACTACGCCTCGCTAATCTAGACGATGATCCTGTCATCTGGCAGCCCACCCCTGTGCTAGATGGTTTGGCTTATATGGCAACGCAGAACTTATTGACCGACTAAAAAACCTGGACTATCACTCATGCGGATTTTAGTATTATTGGCATTACTCGCTAACTTGTTTCTCTTGGCTTATGGTCAAGGCTTTTTTGGTGTAGCCCCGCATGATATAGGCCGCACCCCCAGTCCCAAGCCTTTTTTTAATCATGCCAACATTCATGTTGGCCCTCCTTCACCTTAATTAAGCGCCTTTTATGAAACCCATTCGCAAAGCTGTTTTCCCCGTTGCAGGTCTAGGCACGCGTTTTTTGCCCGCGACTAAAGCCATGCCTAAGGAAATGCTTCCCATTGTGGATAAGCCCTTAATTCAGTACGCGGTCGAAGAGGCCATTGCCGCTGGCGTCACCGAGTTAATTTTTATCACAGGCCGCAACAAACGAGCCATTGAAGACCATTTTGATCGCGCTCCTGAACTGGAGTTTGAACTCGCTGCCAAACAAAAAAACGAACTGCTAGATATCGTACAAAATGTAATTCCGGCGCATGTAAACTGTATTTATACACGGCAAGCTAACCCCTTAGGCTTAGGTCATGCGGTGTTATGTGCTGCTCCCATCGTAGG
>NZ_CANRIC010000044.1:0-19206 GCF_947630565.1 uncultured Paenalcaligenes sp. | reverse complement strand
AGCATCCCACGGTGCGTCTTGAACTTCGTTACAACGTAGCGCCCTAACAGCGCTGAGTCTGGTCAATCTAGGCAAGCTCAGAACCAAGCTGGCAAGCCTCGCCCTTTAGGGCGGGGTTATTGACATTTTTTTACCTTGTTATTCTACGACTGTACGCGGTACACGAGCTGCCACAGCACACAGCAACTCATAACCGATAGAACCCGCAGCTACTGCTACCTCGTCCACAGAGGGGCCGTTTTGCCCCCACAAGACCACCTGTGAGCCAACCTGAGCCTCGGGAATCGAGCTTAAATCAACCATCAACATATCCATAGATACCCGTCCGACTAATTGAGTACGTTTACCATGGACAACAACGGGAGTTCCACTGGGCGCATGGCGGGGATAGCCATCTGCATAGCCACAAGCAACCACCCCTAACCGCATAGGGCTAGGACTAATAAAGCTATGCCCATAGCCCACCCCTTGGTGGGCAGTAATATTACGTACACTAATAATCTGGGCCGATAAGGTTTGGGCAGGTTGCAAACCCAGTTCATGGGCTGACACCCCCGCAAATGGAGAAGACCCATACAAACATACACCGGGCCGTACCCACTGATCATATTGGGCTGTTAAGTGTTGCTGCAAGCTTGCCGTTAACGTACCCGCCGAATTACACACGCTAATTGGGCCAGGCAAATCTGCCGTATGTTGATTAAAACATTGTAATTGCTGATACGTAATACTGGGATCATCATCAGCGCGCGCAAAATGAGTCATTTTACCTAACTCACCGATAACCCCCTGCTGCTGCAACTGTTGTAGTTGTGCAAAGGCATTTACAAACTGATCTGGGGCAAAACCTAAACGATTCATCCCTGTGTTTAATTTAGCCATCACAGAGACAGGGTGCTGTAATTGACTGGCCATCTGGATAAGCCAATCTATTTGATGTTGACTATGAATGACGGTTGTAATTTTATGCTGATCAATAAGCCGCAAATCTTCGGCACTAAAAAAACCCTCTAAGAGCATAAGCGGCTTTTCCCAACCTAGGGTCCGGCATTGGATAATTTCTGCCAGATCCAGCATAGCTAAGCCATCAGCCAGATCAAAACCATTTACAGCAGGCTCTATGCCATGACCATAGGCATTGGCCTTGATAACCGCCCACACCTTTGGTGTAGCTCGCTGTAAGGGCTGAGCTTGCTGTTGCAATGTAGACTGAACCTTTGACAGATTATGCCGCAGGGCAGAGGTGGATATATGTACAGCAATAGGACGGGGCATACTACAACCTACGTAATTTAAAAGACATCAATAATGTATCCATTTAAGCGCATAACAAGATCTTAATGCAATGGTGATTTATACTTGCAACTATGTCTGTAGATCATTATGAAAACTTCCCTGTAGCCTCGGTATTGCTGCCAAAACACTTACGCGAGCCGATCAAACACATCTATTGGTTCTCTAGAAGCGCTGATGACATTGCCGACGAAGGCGATTTTAGTGATCAGTGGCGACTGGATCAGTTACAAGGATATAGAGATGCCTTAGCCCAAATAGAAAACACACAGTTAACATTGGCTGAAAATGATCCGCGCTGGCCCATTTTTAAGCCCTTGGCCCCAGTCATACAACAACATCAACTGCCCATTTCATTATTTCATGATTTGCTAACGGCGTTTGAACAAGATATTACGGTTAAGCGCTATCAGAACTACCAAGAGCTGCATCAATACTGCTCCTACTCGGCCAACCCAGTCGGTCGTCTTTTATTGCATCTTTATCACGAGCTCCGCCCCGACAGCCTGCGCATGTCAGACGCTATATGTACGGGTTTGCAATTAACTAACTTCTGGCAAGACGTAGCCATCGATTGGCAAAAAGATCGCGTCTATATTGCCTTAGATGCCTTACATGAGTTTCATTTGGACGAAAGCTACATAGCGGCAAGATATGCAAGCGCCCCCACAGAGCCTGCTCAAGACGTACAATGGCAACAACTGATGCAAAAGCAAGTCAGTTATGCTCGTAGCTTGTTACAACAAGGAATGCCTTTGGCAGCACGTCTGCCTGGACGTATTGGTTTAGAGCTACGATTAATTGTACTTGGTGGCTTGCGTATCTTAGAGCGCCTAGATCAAGTTCAATATGATGTTTTTACAGCTAGGCCAAAACTAAGAAAAACCGATTGGCTGCTATTAGGCAGTCGCCTTTTGACCACGCGATTTTAATTATAGAGAACCATGAGTCCAGACGAATACTGCCAAAACAAGGCAGCCCAAAGCGGCTCCAGCTTTTATTATGCATTTTTGTTTTTGCCTCCAGAGCGTCGCAAAGCCATTACTGCCCTATATGCTTTTTGTCGCGAAGTCGATGATGTTGTAGACGAAACCCTAGAATCCTCTGTGGCACGCATGAAACTGGTTTGGTGGCGCGAACAAGTCAATGCGCTTTACACGAACCCCAAACAAGCCACTCACCCTGTCATGTTGGCGTTAGCTCCCCACATTCATACTTATGATTTAAAAATGGGTGAAATGCTGGCCGTGATTGATGGCATGGAAATGGACTTAGAAGAAGTCCGCTACCAAACATGGGACCAACTGAAAAAATACTGTTGGCATGTGGCGAGTGTAGTCGGGATTTTATCAGCCAAAATTTTTGGTCAAACCACAGAGAAAACCAGTGACTATGCGACAAAGCTAGGTCTTGCTTTTCAGCTGACCAATATTATTCGCGATGTGGGCGATGATGCGCGTCGAGGTCGAATTTATCTGCCCATGGAAGACTTAGCCACCTTTAATGTTAAGCCTGCGGAAATTTTAGATGCACAGCACAGCGATCGTTTTGAGGCATTAATGCGCTTTCAAACAGAGCGCGCTTATGCGCTTTATAAAGATGCAGCAATCGCCTTACCCGAGCAAGACAGACGCGCACAACGACCCGGCCTATTGATGGCAGCTATTTACTTTGCCTTACTTGAGGAAATTGCCCGCGACAAGTGGGAAGTCCTTGATAAGCGCATTTCCCTAACCCCTATCCGCAAGTTTTGGCTGGCTTGGAAAACGTGGGTTAGTGGCGGAAAAAGACTCATTAATCGTTTAAGTCGATGAAAGCAGCGGTCATTGGTGCTGGGTGGGCTGGAGCCGCTGCCGCCTACCAGCTACATAAAAAAGGGATTAACACGACCGTGTTTGAGGCCTCTCACACCATCGGAGGTAGAGCCCGCAAGCACAGTTCTAAAACCTTGCAGCAAGTAGTAGATAATGGTCAGCATTTATTGTTAGGAGCCTATTCATCAACCTTAGCTCTGATGCAGGAGTTACAGATTGATCTGGATCGCTCCTTTTATCGCTTTGACCTAGATATACAAAGTGCAGATGAAAGCTTTAGATTTAAGACAGCCCCCTTGCCTGCCCCTTTCCACTTACTAGGCCCCTTATTATTCGCTAAAGGCACACGTTTTTCTGAGCGTCTAGCTCTAATCGGTCTACAAAGTTATTTGCGTAAAAACCATTGGAAAGTTCCCTCTGGCATGACTGTTTTAGCGCTGTTACAGCATACTAAACAGCCTGAGGTGTTAATCAAGAAGCTGTGGCATCCTTTATGTATAGCAGCACTAAACACCCCTATCGATCAGGCATGCGCACAGTTATTTTCTCATGTTTTACGAGATAGTTTAGGTGGCAGCCGTGGTGATACACAAATGCTTATCCCTTTGCAAAACATGACTGAGCTTTGGGCTGATCGTGCCCTACGCCATGCTGACGTACGACTGGGTAGAGCAGTTCGCAGCCTGATTCAAGTCTCAAGCGGTTATGAGCTCAATGGTGAGCATTTTGACGCTGTCATTATTGCCACCAATACACCATCCGCCATTCGGTTAATGCACCCCCTTGTAAGCGATCGACAACAACGGGAGTTTGTGCGTGCATTATCCCAGATAAGCTTTAACCCCATTGCCACGCTTTACTTACAACCTGAGTCTGCTTGGGAAAATCCGTACCCCATGCTGATGTTAGATGAGGACACCCAAGGCTTAGCTGCAGGTCAATGGGTATTTAATCACGCTGCCATGCCTGGTAGCGCACTACAAAACATCATTGCCGTCACGATCAGCTATGCAAATCGTCTGCTGGATTACGATAAAAAGGCAATCGAGAGTGCCATTATTAAGCAAATAAATGCACAAAGTCAGGTCGCACTACCCCCACTACTAAGCAGTGAACTCATTACAGAAAAACGCGCTACTTTTGTAGCAAGTCCATGTTTAGTACGTCCTGATCTTCATACGCCTTGGCCTACGCTCTTTTTAGCCGGTGACTGGATAGCGAATGACTATCCCGCGGTGCTAGAGGGAGCAGTACGTAGTGGTTTAGCAGCCGCCAATGCACTCTATTCATCGCTCTATTAACAGCATGAATAAAAAACCCCGACACCAACAAGGTCGGGGTTTTGTTGCTCAAATCAGCGGTTTTGATTTACGCATTGGACTCCATGTATGCGCGGACTTGCGCTACATCTGCATCCATTTCTACAACTCGTTGCGGCAAATCATTTAAATGCTGCAGGTGCTCAGGCACAGGAGCAGGCTGACCAATGGCCTCCTCGATGGTTTCAGAGAACTTAGCCGGTAACGCTGTCTCTAAGACCAACATAGGAATACCTGGCTGTACAAAATCACGAGCTACTTTAACGCCATCTGCCGTATGTGGATCAATCAATACGCCAGTCTCTTTGTAGACCTCCGCAATCGTTGACACACGATTTGCATGCGCGCTTTGCCCTGCTACAAACCCATAGTCCACTTCGAAAAATGGTTTCATATCACTTAGATCAAAGTAGCCTTGAGTCGCTAACTGATCCCACAGCGCGTTGAGCTTAACGGAGTCACGCCCAACCAAATCAAACACAAAACGCTCGAAGTTAGAGGCCCGTGAAATATCCATAGAAGGGCTTGAGGTCGCGTAAGTGTTTTCTGAACTACGGGGGCGATAAACCCCTGTGCGGAAAAACTCCTCTAGCACATTATTTTCATTCGTCGCCAATACTAAACGAGCAATAGGCAACCCCATTTGTCGCGCAATATGTCCGGCTAAAATATTACCGAAATTGCCGGACGGTACGGCAAAAGACACGGTCTGCTCAGCTGCTGTAGTGGCCCGCAACCAACCCCAGAAGTAATACACAACCTGAGCAGCAATACGCGCCCAGTTAATGGAGTTGACCGCACCTAAGCTCATGGACTGTTTAAAATCCAAGTCCCCAGCCAGTTGCTTTACAATGTCTTGGCAATCATCAAATACCCCTTTCACCGACAGGTTATGGATATTTTCATCTTGCAACGAATACATTTGAGCGCGCTGAAATGCACTCATGCGTCCATAAGGGGACAGCATAAATACATTCACACGACGTTTACCACGTAATGCATACTCAGCTGCAGAGCCGGTATCACCAGAGGTCGCGCCTAAAATATTGATACGGCTATCACGCTTTTCAAGTACGTATTCAAAGACCTGACCCAAAAACTGCATGGCCATGTCTTTAAAAGCCAAAGTTGGGCCTTGAGATAGCCCTAACAGCGCCATATCGCCTTGCAGCGCTTTGACCGGAACCATGCTATCGCCCACGAATAACTCTGGATTGTAAGCAGCCTGAGTTAATGCTCGTAAGTCCTCAGCAGGAATATCATCAATAAATAACGATAAAATCTCAAAGGCAAGCTCATCGTAAGACAAGGCTCTCCATTGCTCTAGTTTCTCTGCCGTAATGTGTGGGTAGCTTTGAGGAATAGCCAGCCCACCATCTGGGGCTAAGCCCTCAAGCAAAATATCACTAAAGGATTGTGGCTCCATACCGCCACGAGTAGAAATGTATTTCATTACAGGGCCTCTACTCGCAAACGAGTCACAGGGGAACGCACAAAATCCAAAGACTGAATATGAACAATCGCGGCCTCAATGTCACCCTCTCTTGCCTCGTGGGTCAAGAAAATGATATCTGTCTCATCATTGACGGCAGGCTCTTGGAACATGGAGCTAATCGAAATCTGTCCATCAGCCAAAATACGCGAAATATCAGCCAATACGCCTGGGCGGTCCTCTACACGTAAACGTAAGTAATAGGAGGACTGCACATCAGCCATTGCCAAGACCGGTGTATCAGCCATCGCGTCTTGTTGGAAAGCCAAGTACGGCACACGATGACCGTGATCTGCAGTAAGCAAGCGCGCCACATCAACCAAGTCTGCCACTACAGCAGAGGCCGTTGGTAACTCGCCCGCACCTGCACCATAGTAAACCGTAGAGCCAACAGCGTCTCCATGAACCATCACTGCATTCATAGCACCTTGTACATTGGCTAGCATACTGGAGGAAGGGACTAGAGTAGGATGCACTCGTAGCTCAATTCCGTTTTCACGGGCACGAGTAATCCCAAGCAATTTAACGGTATAGCCTAAGCGTTCGGCATGAGCAATATCCTCTGCGGCTAGGGTCGTAATTCCCTCGATATGCGCTTTGGAAAACTGCACTGGAATACCAAATGCCAAGGAAGACAATAGGCTAAGTTTATGCGCTGCGTCCACACCTTCGATATCAAAGGTAGGGTCTGCCTCGGCATAACCTAGGCGCTGGGCATCGGCCAATGCCTCTGCAAAAGACAAACCACGACTACGCATCTCGGACAAGATGAAGTTAGTTGTGCCGTTAATAATGCCTGCTACCCACTGAATACGATTAGCCGTTAAGCCTTCGCGCATGGCTTTAATGATGGGAATACCACCTGCCACAGCAGCCTCAAAGGCTACCATCACATTCTTTTCTTGGGCCGCTGCAAAAATGGCATTACCGTGAGTCGCTAATAGTGCTTTATTCGCTGTCACTACGTGCTTGCCCTGTGCAATTGCCTCCATGACCCAGTCTTTGGCTAAGGTATCGCCACCGACCAGCTCAACGACTACATCAATATTAGGGTTACGCACAATATCCATACCGTCTGTCGTAACCTGCACATCATTACCGACTAATGCCTTAGCCTTTTCCACGTCACGTACAGCGGCTGCTACCACCTCAATGCGACGGCCCGCACGGCGTGCGATTTCATCTGCATTTTGATTAAGCACTTTCCAAGTGCCGCCACCGACCACACCCAAACCTAACAAACCTACTTTGATTGGACTCATTTAAGCAACCCGTCCTTTCGGAACATATCTTTAATGCCGCGTACTGCTTGACGAGTACGCTGCTCGTTTTCAATTAGCGCAAAGCGCACGTAATCATCGCCATACTCACCAAAGCCAATGCCGGGAGAAACAGCAACCTTTGCGTCTTTTAGTAGACGTTTAGAGAACTCTAACGAGCCCTCTTTTATGTAATGATCTGGAATTTTGGCCCAAATGTACATGGACGCTTTTGGCACATCCACATTCCAACCAATTTCTTGTAGGCCTTTAGCCAATACATCACGACGACGCTTATAGCTTTCGGTAATCTCAGCCACACAGTCTTGTGGACCATCCAGAGCGGCAATAGCGGCAACCTGAATAGGAGTAAATGTACCGTAATCGTGATAGCTTTTAATGCGAGCCAACGCATGAACTAATTTTTCATTACCCACCATAAAGCCAATACGCCAGCCTGCCATATTGTAGCTTTTACTCATGGTAAAGAACTCAACAGCGACGTCACGTGCACCCTCAACCTGCATGATAGAAGGGGCTACATAACCATCAAAAGTAATGTCAGCATAAGCCAAGTCATGCACAACCAAAATATTATGCTCTTTGGCTAAAGCCACAATGCGCTCAAAAAAATCCAACTCTACGCACTGAGCTGTTGGGTTACTAGGGAACCCTAAGATCATCATTTTTGGTTTAGGAATGGCTTCTTTAACGGCTCTTTCGATTTCCTCAAAGAAATCAATACCCGGAATCATCGGTACAGAGCGAATATTTGCCCCTGCAATTACCGCGCCATAAATATGGATAGGGTAACTCGGATTAGGAACAAGCACCGTATCACCACGGTCGAGCGTGGCTAACATTAAATGGGCTAGACCTTCTTTGGAGCCAATTGTAACAATAGCCTCCGTTTCAGGGTCTAGTTTGACCTGATAGCGACGATCGTACCAATCCACAATCGCTTTACGTAAACGAGGAATACCGCGTGACACTGAGTAACCATGTGTATCAGGACGACTTGAAGCCTCTACGAGTTTGTCTACAATATGTTGTGGAGTGGGGCCATCAGGATTACCCATCGACATATCAATAATGTCTTCGCCGCGACGACGCGCCGCCATTTTGAGTTCGCCCGTAATGTTAAAAACGTAAGGAGGCAAACGATCTATGCGAGGAAAGCTACTCATGGGAGTCCTTAGATGTGCAAAAGTGAACAAAAGTCCGAATCAACTAGTTTAATGGAATATAGGCAAAGTAGAAAATCCACACAGCGAAAAGACGACGCTTTGCGTTATGATTGATATATCTACTGTGGAGATTTATTGTGCAACTGCAAAAAGACACTAACCCTGCACTCAATACCGTGACCGCCTATGGTGATGATTATATTGAAATCAATAAGACACGCCATCACCAATCGATTTATTTTATGGCCGAAGGCCCTGTTAATGACTTGAACATACAGAAGTCTTCTGATTTTACTACAGAGCTGCTGCAAAATATCACTGGCGTACGTCCCGCACAAAAAGACCCAATGGCTTTTTTAGATGGGACACCTAATCGTCTGGAAAACACAGAAAATATTGAGGTGCTATTAATTGGCACTGGACGTCAACAACAGTTTTTACACCCTGCGATTACCAGCTCGTTGCTTAGCCTACGCATTGGTGTGGAGATTATGGACACACAAGCCGCTGCCCGCACCTACAACATTTTAATGTCCGAGGGCAGGCGTGTTGTTGCCGCCCTGATTCTTTAACCCTTTTCACAACACAAGGATTATCATGTCCAACGTTACCGTCGGCCAAGCCATTCCCGCATTTACTGCCCAAAGCACTCAAGGCGAGATCAGCACCCAATCTCTAGCTGGACACGCCTATGTGTTGTACTTTTATCCCCGAGACAACACCCCCGGCTGCACCACTCAAGCACAAAACTTTCGTGACTTGATAGACGAATTTACCGCTATCGGAGTCAAAGTGATAGGTGTATCCCGAGACAGCATGGCCTCTCATGAGCGCTTTATTACTAAACAAGATCTCCCCTTTGCTCTAATTAGTGATCCAGAGGAATCCCTATGCGAACTCTTTGGTGTCATGAAACTGAAAAACATGTACGGTAAACAGGTACGTGGCATTGAACGTAGCAGTTTCTTAGTCAACGCCGATGGCGTTCTTACACAAGAGTGGCGCGGCTTGCGCGTACCAGGTCATGTTGACCAGGTACTTGAGGCAGCTCGCGCCCTATAATTTTTTGCGCTGCTCATGAATTGCCTTCGAGCAGCGCTCTTACGGAGCACTTTTATGCCCTTACCTACGCTGCCCTCTAAACTTGGGGCTATCTTAAGCGCAGATGAAATCAAAGCGGCCCCTAAAGCCACCCCTCCGGCTCAGGTCATTACCCCACAAACAACAAGTCCGATTGAAGCCACTCCTAGCGCCCCAGCCAAACCTAAAGCTCCCCTTGTTGCTAAAACGGCCTCTACTGAGCCCAGCTCCCCTCCTCGAGCCACTAAAAACGCAAAAAAAACCACCAAAGCAACTCAGCCAGCTAAAAATCCGACTACAGCTCCAGAGCCGCGCAAGCTCTTTGTGTTGGACACGAATGTATTACTCCATGACTCAAACTGCCTCTTTAAGTTTGAAGAACATGACGTTTTTATTCCCATGATGGTGCTCGAAGAGCTCGATCATCAGAAAAAAGGCTTATCTGAAGTCGCACGGAACGCACGCCAAGTCAGTCGCTACCTAGAAGCTCTCGTTGAGGACAAGGATATCAGTCAGGGCATTGCGCTTAATGGTGCAGGTCATATCGAAGCCCGTGGTCAACTATTTTTCCAAACCACAGCTCTCTCATCGCAGCTACCCATAGATCTACCCGTAGGCATTGCAGATAATGCCATTTTGCATGTAGTTCACGCCCTACAGAGCCAACACGGCCAAGAAACCGTCGTCATGGTGTCTAAAGACATCAATATGCGTCTTAAAGCGCGTGCATTAGGCATTCATACCGAAGACTATCGTCACGACCACGTACTGAGCGACTCTGACTTGCTTTACGAAGGCGCGCGCGAGCTACCTGACGATTTTTGGAATAACCACGGCCAACAAATTGAATCTTGGCAACAAGCAGGTATTACTTTTTACAAAATCCAAGGCCCCTTATGCGCTGAGCTTAGTGTCAATGAGTTTGTCTACACTACCCAAGAGCCCGGCTTAATTGCTCAGGTTAAACAAGTCTCTAGTAACAAGGCCGTGCTAGCGACAATCCGGGACTACAGCCACAGTAAAAATAATGTTTGGGGCATTACCGCACGCAATCAAGAGCAAAACTTTGCTCTGAATTTACTCATGAACCCCGAATGTGACTTTGTTTCTTTATTAGGCCAAGCGGGAACAGGGAAAACACTCTTAGCCTTAGCAAGTGCACTCACTCAAACGCTAGAAACCCAGTTATACAATGAAATCATCATCACCCGAGCTACCGTGCCTGTGGGAGATGAAATTGGTTTTTTACCTGGTACCGAAGAGGAGAAAATGGCACCGTGGATGGGCGCTCTGGAAGACAACCTAGAGGTACTACATTTAGGCAGCAATAAGCTATCAGCCCTAAACAATGACCCTAATCGTAATGCCACGATGGACATCATTCGCTCACACATCAAGATTAAATCCATGAGCTTTATGCGGGGACGTACCTTCCAAAACAAGTTTCTAATCATTGATGAGGCCCAAAACCTAACCCCTAAACAGATGAAAACCTTAGTCACTCGGGCTGGCCCAGGAACGAAAATTGTCTGCATGGGCAATATCGCACAAATTGACACCCCCTACTTAACCGAAGGAAGCTCTGGCCTAACCTACGTAGTGGACCGTTTTAAAGGGTGGCCTCACTCTGGACATATCACCCTGCAGCGTGGCGAACGATCTCGTCTGGCTGATTACGCAAACGAAGCGCTATGATAAAAAAAACCTCTTTACCCGTAGGCATCACCATGGGTGATGCGGCGGGCATTGGCCCTGAGATCATTTTGAAATGCTTTGCTGCTGGTCTAGATTACCCTGCTGTGGTGTATGGTGACGTAGGAACTCTACGTCGCTGCGCCACTGACTTAGGCATCGATGTGGCCATCCATGCCATTGACGAGCCTTCTGCCCACCCAGAGCACGGCATTGGCGTTTTAAATCGCTGGCAAGACCTCCCCCCTATTGCATATGGCACGATTCATGCTGAAGCCGGTCGAGGGGCTTATGAATTTCTCTGCCATGCAATTGATGATGCCATCGACGGAAAAATCCGGGCAATAGTGACCGCCCCACTGCATAAAGATGCGTTATTGGCCGGAGGTATTGATACTCCTGGTCACACGGAAATCCTGGCGGAACGTACAGGAACTCGTGACTTTGCCATGATGCTAAGCAACCCTGAGCTACGTGTTATTTTAGTGACAATTCATGTTCCTATTACTGCTGTCAGCCCATTACTGTCTATAGATAAAGAGCTACGGACTATACGCTTAGCGCACCAAGCCTGTTTGCATGCGGGCATTAACAAGCCTCGTGTTGCTGTGGCCGGACTCAATCCTCATGCCGGAGAAAACGGTCGTTTTGGCAATGAGGAATCATTATTTATCGAGCCCGCTATTGAAACTGCCCGCCTCGAAGGTATTGATGCAACTGGACCATGGCCAGGCGACACCATTTTCATGCGCGCGCGCAAAGGGGAGTTTGATATTGTCGTTGCACAATATCACGACCAAGGACTCATCCCTGTTAAATACCTAGGTGTAGAACAAGGAGTTAATACCACGGTAGGTCTACCCTTTATCCGCACCAGCGTAGACCATGGCACCGCCTTTGATATCGCAGGTCAAGGTATTGCCGACCCTACCTCATTACACGTTGCATTTAACACAGCGCTACAAATGACAGGTAAATAGCCCCGTCGTCATTTAAGAAAAAAGCCCAACCTGCTTTTAATGCACGTTGGGCTTTTTTCTATCTATTCTATTTCTAAACGGGGCTGTAATTCAAGAAACGGGTGCTTGATCCTTGGAAAGCGACACGCACGGTTCCAATGGGGCCATTACGTTGCTTGCCGATAATTAGTTCTGCCGTCCCTTTATCAGGCGAGTCTGGGTTATAGACCTCGTCTCTGTAAATAAACAAGATCAAGTCAGCATCTTGCTCGATAGCTCCTGACTCTCGTAGATCTGACATCACTGGACGTTTGTTTGGGCGCTGCTCTAGACTACGGTTTAGCTGAGACAAAGCAATCAATGGACAATTTAACTCTCTGGCCAACCCTTTTAAAGCACGACTGATTTCCGAAATCTCAGTGGCGCGGTTCTCTGAGCCCGAGCTACCTGACATTAACTGCAAGTAGTCAATAATAATCAACCCCAGCTGCCCACACTGACGAGCTAAACGTCTGGCACGAGCGCGAACCTCCATGGCTGTCAAACCAGGGCTCTCATCAATATAAATTTGCGCCTCTTGGACTTTTTTTACTGCATGTGTTAACCGTGGCCAATCGTCCTCGGTTAACTTACCAGTACGCATACGATGCTGATCTAACAGCCCTACCGAGCCAACCATACGCATTGCCAACTGCACCGCGCCCATCTCCATCGAAAAAACAGCTACGGGCAAGCCTTGTTCTATCGCAATATGCTCTCCTATATTCATAGAGAGCGAGGTTTTACCCATGGAAGGGCGTCCTGCCACAATGATTAAATCACCGGGCTGCAATCCGGATGTCATCCGGTCTAAATCCACAAAACCAGTAGGAACACCGGTGATTTCTGAGTCACCTTCTCGGTGGTAGAGCTCATCAATGCGGTCTACAACCTGGGCCAATAAAGGCTGTATGTCTTGGAAACCTTTATTACCTTTAGCCCCTTCTTGGGCAATTTGAAACACCCTTGCCTCGGCCTCGTCTAGGATTTGACGTGCCTCTTTGCCTTGCGGATTAAAAGCAGCAGAAGCAATGTCATCTGACACGGACACTAACTTTCGCAACATGGATCGTTCACGAACGATCTCTGCGTAGCGTCGAATATTAGCCGCTGAAGGCGTGTTATGCGCTAATGCATTTAAATAGGCTAAGCCACCCGCGTCCTCGGCCTTTCCAGCCGTGGTTAATGATTCATACACAGTAATCACATCAGCAGGACGAGCTAAACCAATTAATCGTGTGATGTGCTGCCAAATAATGCGGTGATCAAATCGATAGAAATCATCATCACTAATAATATCAGCAATGCGATCCCACGAGCTGTTATCCAAAAGCAAGCCGCCCAATACAGATTGCTCTGCCTCGACCGAATGCGGAGGCACACGCAAATAATCTAAGCCCTTGTCTGCCGCAACACTGTTTTCCACACGCACACCTCAAAATTAAAATAAAAAAGCCGGCTTGCACCGGCTTTTTTGTTCGGTACAGTAGAACTGTACCATGCTTAATTATGAATAATTAAGCGATGTCGCCTACAACCAATACGTTGATATCAACAGAAACGTCAGGGTGTAAAACAACTTGTGCTGGGAACTCACCAACAGCTTTAAATGCACCGTCAGCCAAGCGTACTTGTGACTTAACAATGCCTTCAAAACCTAGAGCAGCCAATGCAGCAGCGATGTCCATTGTGGTTACGGAACCAAATAAACGACCGTCAACACCTGCTTTTTGAGTGATCTCAATACGTAGGTCAGCCATTTTAGCAGCTAGGGCTTCGGCAGCAGCCAAACGATCTGCTTGTGCTTTTTCTAGTTCGGCACGACGTGTTTCGAACTCAGCAATTGCATCAGCTGTCGCACGACGAGCCATTTTGTTAGGGATCAAGAAGTTACGAGCGTAACCATTACGCACACGAACCACATCACCCAAATCACCTAGGTTAACAACTTTTTCGAGCAAAATTACTTGCATGATTATCCCCTAGATTAGTTGTGGTTATCGGTGTAAGGCAACAAAGCCAAGAAACGAGCACGCTTGATAGCTGTGTCGAGTTGGCGCTGGTAGTTAGCCTTAGTACCTGTTAAACGTGCAGGAATGATTTTGCCGTTTTCTTGAATGAAATCGCGCAAAGTATCTAGATCTTTGTAGTCGATTTCTTTTACGCCGGCCACGGTGAAGCGGCAGAATTTACGACGTTTGAATAGCGGGTTTTGTTGACCAAAACGACGGCGGCGTTCTTTGCCTTTACGAGCGAAAGCCATAATTAACCTCTTTAAAATTCAGTAAAACGGATAAACCGTTTGTTTGTTTACACTAGCGCGGCAGGTGTCGCGTTACCGTTTTGAAATGATTGAATATGCAAAACTAAACGCGTAGATGATTGACGTAACGGAGCAATAAAACCCTGTATATCCAACGTATCCCCAACACTGACTGAGCTGAGCCAATTTGCAGTTTCGCCCATAGCGACTGCATCGATCTCGAAGCTAAGCTGGCGTTGAATAGTGGCTTGATCAACTGTAGATTGATGCTGCAGTACAATTTCGCACACCGCAATGCCTGCGGGGGTATATCGTAGGGGTTTAGTGGTTAAAACCAGACCCTGAAAACGTAAATGATTCACCTGCTTTGCAATTAGTCTTCGGACTCGTCGTCCTCGTCTTCTTCGACGTGTTGCTCAGCACGCGCATCCGCATTGGATTTGCGACCTTCTTCGCGTTCTACAGACTTCATCATAACTGAAGCGCCTTCGGGGGCATCTTTAGTTTTTGCGATCAAGTAACGCAAAATAGCGTCGTTGTAGCGGAAGGAGTGCTCTAGCTCGTCTAAAGTAGACTGACCAATTTCGATGTTCAAGCAAACGTAGTGAGCTTTAACGAGTTTTTGGATTGGGTATGCCAATTGGCGACGACCCCAATCTTCTAGGCGATGAACTTGACCGCCTTCATTTTTAATGATGGCTTCGTAACGCTCGACCATGGCGGGCACTTGCTCGCTTTGATCGGGGTGTACAATAAACACTACTTCGTAGTGACGCATGTATGACTCCTTGTGGATATCGCTCTGATGAGCCTGACAGCCCGACTTAAATACCAAGCCTACCTATAGGCCCTTTAAATTCGAGCAAAGAATAAAGCGTTTAAGTATAACGTCAAAGGGCTTCTCTGCGCAAGCTAATACGCAAAAAAGCCCTTTAGGAAAACAACAGTTTTTTAACCTTCGACTACAGCATAAGCAGAGTGATTATGAATTGACTCAAAATTCTCAGCCTCAATTCTGTACCCCTCTATACCGTCAAAAGCAGATACCGCCACAGCCACATCACGTACTAAATCCTCTACAAACTTTGGATTTTCGTAAGCATGCTCTGTGACATATTTTTCATCGGTACGCTTGAGTAAGCCCCATAATTCACACGAAGCCTGGGCTTCTATGGCCTGAATTAACGCATTCATATCCAACACATCAGGGTGACCTACCACTGACACGGTCACATGGGATCGTTGATTATGAGCACCGTATTGGGAAATAGCTTTAGAACAAGGACATAAGCTTGTGACAGGAACCAAGATAGTCAATTCAAACTGCACATCTGCATCATCATCTACCGTTGCTACGGCATTAGCAGACCAACTGACTTGGTAGTCTAATAAACTACTAACACCAGATACAGGGGCTTTTTTGTTAATGAAATAGGGGAAAGACGCGCTCACATCACCCTCTGTGGCATTGAGCAAACCCAACATCTCCGCCGTCATCTGACAAAACCCCTGCATACTCATGGGCGCAGTACGATGCTTTTCTAGTAGCTCAAGAAAGCGAGACATATGCGTGCCTTTTTCTTCGGCAGGCAACGCAACGGTTAGCTCCCATTCAGCCACAGTGGGCATAGCCTCTGAGCCGTTATCCACCAACAGCGGGTAAGTCACATCACGCACACCTACCTTTTGTATAGGGATATGACGAGTATCCACACTGCTTTGCACATCAGGCATGATCTCTACTGGAGTAGTCAAAGTCGACATAATTGTTTCCGGTCTGCGCTAACAGCGCCTTTATAAATGATAATCAATACAGTCATTATGGAATAGTTTATGCATAAACCATAAGATACCCTCAATAGCTAAGGGCATTTAGGTATTAATCAACCGCTAACAAGTGAGCGAAGCGGTGACGAATGCTGTGCTCTATGCCCTTGGCATCTAAACCTAGATCTGCATTCAACTGCTTTTGCTCGCCATGATCAATGAAGCGATCTGGATAACCGAGCAATAAGGTGGGTTTTTCGATCTGTTGCTGGCTTAGGTACTCAAGCACCGCACTGCCCGCACCGCCCATAATACAGCCATCCTCTATACAGACAAACGCATCGTGTGTGGCTACCAGTTGATCAATCATAGCGGTATCTATGGGTTTTACAAACCGCATATCTACTACGGTTAAATCCAACTCTTGAGCAACAGGCAACGCATTATGCAATAACGGGCCAAAAGCTAAAATAGCAATTTTTTGACCTTGACGACGCAATTGCGCTTTACCGATTTCAACCGTCTCTAATCCTGCCGTAATCGCCGCACCACATCCTGCGCCACGCGGATACCGCACGGAAGAAGGCCCTACATAGCGATAACACGAGTTCAAGAGCAAACGCGTCTCGTTTTCATCAGATGGGGTGCTAATCACCATATTGGGAATGCAACGCAAAAAAGCAATATCATAATTACCAGCATGAGTAGCCCCATCTGCCCCCACCAAACCGGCACGGTCCAAAGCAAAGGTTACGTCTAAATCCTGTAGCGCCACGTCGTGAATTAACTGATCATAACCACGCTGTAAGAATGTTGAGTAAATGGCCACGACCGGCTTTAGCCCCTCACAGGCCAACCCACCGGCAAAGGTCACTGCATGTTGCTCGGCAATACCCACATCAAAATAACGAGCGGGGAACTGTTTTTCAAAAGCCACCATGCCACTGCCTTCGCGCATTGCGGGAGTAATCCCGATCAGCTTTTCATCCGCTGCCGCCTGATCACAAAGCCATTGCCCAAAAACCTGAGTAAAAGTGGTGGGACTTGGGGTGGTCGATTTTTGAATCCCTATTGCTGGATCAAACTTTCCAGGCCCATGGTAAAGCACCGGATCAGCCTCGGCTAATTTATAGCCCTGCCCTTTTCGAGTCACCACATGCAAAAACTGTAAACCACCTAATTCTCGTAGGTTTTCCATCGTGGGAACCAACGATTCTAGATCATGTCCGTCTATAGGCCCCACATAATTAAAGCCTAATTCCTCGAACAAAGTAGCTGGAGTCAATACGCCTTTGGCATGCCCCTCGAATCGACGAGCGAGCTCAAGCATGGGCGGCACATGCTGCAAAACAGCCTTGCCCATATTTTTTGCTTTCGCATAAAACTGCCCGGACATTAAACGAGCAAAATAGCGATTCAACGCCCCAACCGGTGGAGAGATAGACATGTCATTATCATTCAAGATAACGAGCATATTGATGTCCGGAGTAACGCCTGCGTTATTTAACGCCTCAAAGGCCATCCCCGCTGTCATTGCCCCATCACCAATAACCGCTATATGTTGGCGATCAATACCTAAATTACGTGAGGCTACCGCCATTCCTAAGATCGCAGAGATAGAGGTAGAAGAGTGGGCCGTCCCAAAATCATCGTACTCAGACTCGGAGCGCTTAGGAAAACCAGACAACCCTCCGTACTGACGCAATCCATCCATCTGATCCCGTCTACCAGTCAGAATCTTATGGGGATAGGACTGATGACCTACGTCCCATACAATACGATCATGAGGAGTGTTAAACACATAGTGCAGTGCTACGGTTAGCTCTACTGTGCCTAAATTAGAGGACAAATGCCCCCCTGTACGTGCCACCGACTGCAGTATATATTCACGCAACTGGGAGGCGATCTGATCGAGGTCCGCGCGTTTTACATCGCGTAGATCATGAGGAGATTGAATATGCTGCAAAGATACATTAGCCATACGAGTTGTGTTGGGCAAAAAATAGGCGCTGCTGCGCCTATGAAGTAAATCGAATAAGGCTCATTGTAAACGCATTTTTAGTGCTTGCGTTTTTACCTTAGCTTAGTGGTCTCTATCCACAATAAAATCTGCCAGCAAAGCCAAGCTGTGTGCACCAGCCCCCAAAGGCAATAACGCCTTACAAGCCTGATCCTTTAGATCCGCTAAAAGCTGTTTGGACTCGGCCAAGCCCATAATTGATACATAGGTCGGCTTATTATCGGCAGCGTCTTTACCCGCCGTTTTACCCAACGTAGCCGTGTCAGCGGTCACATCTAAAATGTCATCCACCACCTGAAAAGCTAAACCCACTGCTTTTGCATAATCAATCAACTGCTGGCGAGTAGGAGAGCTGGCTCCGGCCACTATCCCACCTAAAAGGACAGAAACCTCAAGCATGGCGCCCGTCTTTAAGCTGTGCATTTGACGCAACTGCTCTAGGTTGAGCTGTTTATCCACACTCGCACAATCTATTGCTTGTCCCCCAACCATACCCTGACTGCCGGCTGCCTTGGATAATGCTGCCACAGCTTGTATGACTAATGCAGGAGCAACTGGCATGTTTGCCACCAACTCAAAAGCCAATGGTTGCAGCGCATCCCCTACCAACATAGCGGTAGCCTCATCGTAGGCCACATGCACGGTGGGGCGCCCCCGACGTAAATCATCATCATCCATACAGGGCAAATCATCATGCACTAAGGAGTACGCATGAATCAACTCCACAGCAGCTGCGGCATGATCTAAAGCTTTGGCTTGAGCTGAGCTCAGCTCGGACCCTTGTACAGCCGCCTCGCCCGCGGCGTACACCAAGGCAGCTCGGACCCGTTTACCACCACCGAGCACAGCATAACGCATCGCCTCATGCAAAGAGGCTGGCACAACGGTGGGCTGCGGCATGACCTGTTCTAAAACACGCTCAACGCGCTCAATATGTTGCTCTAGCCATTGCTGGCTTTGTTCTTTGTTTGCCATCTTTAATCCTGTTCAGATTCAAGCTCAGTAAAAGGACGCATCAACTG
>NZ_CANRIC010000043.1:0-19270 GCF_947630565.1 uncultured Paenalcaligenes sp. | reverse complement strand
ATTTGATTGGGCTTCAGGCCAAATAAAACTGAGCTGATGGCCTTGTTGTTTGATATGAATGGATTGATGCAGTGTTTGCCCTTCGTAAGTGACATAGACCTGATAGGTACCATAATCAATATCGAGCAAACAGAAAGGGCCGTCGCTATTGATGTTTAGTACGGTTTGGTCTTGCGCATCACGCATTACCACCTGAACATCTGCCACAAAAGCGACTCGATCCCCTTGTTTTTGACCAAAGTTGAGGCTTAAGGGGTAGAGGTTTCGTGCTGATTTAAAGGCCTCAGATTGATCACTGCCAATTCCGCCACACATATACGCGCTATTCATGTAGAACTGGACGGCAGGTAATGATTGGGCAGATAACAGAGGACTACATACGATACTACATATCATAGCAAGCCAGATGCGCATAATAACTCCTTTAGATGAGTAGTCAATTAAAACACAGGCCAACTATGGCGCTCTGTTTCCTCACCCTCCGCATTATAGCTACATTCATGTAAAAAACCATGGCCGCTTTGTGAGTGTAGCCAGACGCAGGAGCTGCGAGTGCCGTAGTCGGGGCTAACAATAAAAGGGCTGCTCAGTAGCTGTTCTCGATCTGGGTGTAACCCGGTGTTAGGTAATAGGTGTTCTGGGGCTTTAGTCTGATCGCGTAATAGGGCATAGGCATCATCAACACAGATTGAGTCTTGGGTTTCTACGAGTTTTTGTAGCCCATTTTGTAGGCGTGTACTTTTTGGCCAGGGCGTATTAAGTAAGTGATTGCTGAGGATATAGTGGCCTGGAGATAAACGGATTGGATCAAGCTGACTACGATTACTAAAATAATAGCAATCGAAGCGGGCGTGATCTGGATTCCATTCACCAACTATTAGGTTAAAGCCTTGGTATTGATCTTTTTGTTGAGCAATACGTTGGAGGTAATCGTGAGCTGAACACGAGGAATCCATGAGAAAATCTTTGCAGAGCGCACCTCGACTTTTTTCTTGTCCTGTCGCAGGGAGTAGATCCCGGTAATTAGTTAAGAGCGCGAAACGTCCCCTGCGATGAACCGCAAACCATGTGCCTCCGGCTTGCAAGTCTCGGCCGCCGATAATGTCTGGGTTTTCTTTCCATGGTGCGCAAGCCAAAGTAGGTCTGGCATGAAACTCATCACGATTCGCCGCGATAAATAAAGGCCACTGGGGATCAGTGGCCAAGGCAAGATAAGCAATACACATCGGATTAGAGCATCGCTAGTTTATTAGAGCTTTCGACTAAGTTGCGTAGACGTATCGCATCGCCAATACGGGAGTATCGGCCTTGGGCATTGAGTAAAACAATGGCGATGTCTCTGCCTTCGAACTTAGTGAGTAAGACTAAACACTGTCCTGCTTCGTTGATAAAGCCTGTTTTGGAGACTTGGATATCCCATTTATCGTTATGCACTAAACGGTTGGTGTTTGAAAAAACCAATTGACGTCCAGGGCGGGGCTCGACGGTATATTGCTCACTGGTGGTGTATTGGTGAATTAAGGGTTTTTTTGCGGTTTCTTGCATTAACAACACTAAATCACGCGGACTAGACACGTTTTCACTGGATAGACCGGTGGGTTCAACAAAATGAGTCTGACGCATACCTAATGAGCGCGCTTTATCATTCATTGCCCGAACAAATGCACTGCTACCCCCTGGGTAGTGACGGCCTAAAGCATTAGCAGCCCGGTTTTCTGATGACATCAGAGCCAAATGCATCATGTCAGCGCGGCTGAGTTTGGAGCCCACAGAAAGTCGTGAGGTGGTGTTTTTAAGGTGATCTACATCGGCACTGGTGATTTCCAGCATTTCGTCCATATCTTGGGCGGCTTCGATCACGATTAATGCTGTCATTAGTTTAGTGATAGAGGCGATAGGACGAACCACAGAGCTATTTTTTTGATAAATGGTGGTGGCCGAAGCGAGGTCTTGAACATAGGCGATCTCAGAGTGTAACTGAGAGGGGATAGCCTGAAGTAGTGAAGAGGGAGGGGGGCTAGGGACTGCATGCACGGGCAGCAAATTATTTGCATAGTGCGCATAGGGCGTATGATAATGAACCGGTGTTATATCTACGTCTTGCGCATAGGCTGGGATTGCTAAAACAGAACATAAAGCAGAGAGCGTGCTGATGCTACGACGCAGCCAAGCAGCAGGAAAGTGATATAAGAGCATAAGCGTTACCTAAGACCAGAGAAAAGCATCATCTGTGTGCAGATGGTATCAGATATTCCTCTATAAATTAAGAGGTTATAGATAGTTTATAAAATAAAAATGAAGATATTTAGATTTTTTTATCCTGGCTGTATTTTGATACTGTGTTTAATTTCAGTATATTCGAGTCTAACGTGGGCTCAGGGGGCATGGGCCTTTGAAAAGATCAGTCCAGCTATTCATCGTTCAGGGCAAACGGTGGAACAATCATTCCGTATTACAGAGATACCGCAATTACGTTCTATCTCAGGCACTATTAGTGCTATTTCGGTACAAGTTATGCCGACTTCCTCAGTGCAAATAGACAGTTATTTATGCGCTGAAAGCACCGCGTTGTGTGTGCCTGTCATCAATGGAAGGGTCTATACCAAGGCATTTAACGATCTTTCTGTTGCTACACCTCTGTATGTAAAACATCAGGTCGGGCAGTGGCAGGCTGGTAATTCTCCGACCTACATCAAGGTTCAATTGAATATATGGTGGCAGTAAGACAGATAAAGTTCGAGCTGTGTTAACATTTTCTCACTAAGATTAACCTTTGTTATCCTTTTTGCTCGATATCTGTTTAGCCCTATGCATTAAATAGGGCTTATTTTTAGGTGCTCCATGAATCCATCCACTCTGATAGGTATAGTCGCTAGTACGATTTTACTTGGCGTTGTTATTTTTTATACCTCGGTTGATCCGTCTTTATTTTTAGATATACCCAGTATTCTTATCGTATTAGTAGGTACGATGGCGGCAACCTTTATTAGTTATCCCCTGAGCGAGGTGGTGCGAATTTTCGGTTTAATTTTAACCGTGATGCGCAATGAAAAACTATATAGCCAACATGATATTGATGAGTTGATTAATATCTCTCGACTCTGGGTGTCAGGTGATATACGCGCTGTTGAGAACGCCCTAGAGCAGGTGTCAAATCCCTTTTTAAAAACAGGGGTGCAGCTGGTCATTGATATGACTCCCGAAGAGGAAATTCTTGAGCTTTTGCAATGGCGTATTTCGCGAATGCGGGCCAGAGAACATGCCGAGGCTCAGCTGTTTAGGGTGATGGCCAGCTACGCGCCTGCTTTTGGGATGGTGGGTACTTTGGTTGGTTTGGTGAACCTGATGTTCTTGTTGGGTGATGGCGACATGGCCTTAATTGGACAGCAGATGGCATTGGCATTGATGACAACTTTTTATGGGATTTTGTTTTCTAATCTGTTGTTTAAGCCGGTGGCCGTTAAACTAGAACGTCGTACTGAGCAGCGTTTGGTGTTAATGAACATGGTATTGCAAGGGGTGTCAATGATGAGTCAAAAACGAGGTCCAGCCATGATGCGTGAGACATTGAATTCATTTATGGCGCAATATCAAGATGAAATCAATGACGGCAATGGGCGTTATGATGATGTAGAGGCGGACTAATGTCGAACGATAGTAAGCTGATTGGGCAATTAACCGCCAAGGCCAAATCCTTAGAGGCTGAACTACAGCAAGCCCGTATGGCAATTAAAACGCGGGGTAAAGGGACACTTAACTCGCGTAAAGACCGTTTGATGCTCTTGGATGATAGCGTACAGCCTAAAGAAGAAGAGGAAACCTGGTTTGCAACCTATCTAGACATGATGACCCTGCTATTGGTGCTCATGATTGTCATGTTGGCTTTTGCGGGTAAGGGGGATTTTATCTCTGGCTTTGACCGTGCAGGTAGTGCAGCGATCACAGGTGGGGCTGGCGAAGGGGCCCATCCAGGGGCGAAGCAACTACGAGATGGCACGGGGGCGCATTTGGGGGGCGCATTACAGGGTGATGGCACACTTGCTGCGGGAGGCTTGGACGGTGATGGTGTCGGAGACGGCACGGGCTTAGACTCAGAGCGACGCCTAAGTGAGATGGGCTTTAATGAGCTAGGCGATGACATTGATGTGGTATTAAATGATGAGTCAGTCAGCTTTCGTATTAATAGCGAGATTTTATTCCCTTCAGGCCAAGCCGATTTGAGTTTGGCGGGGATCACCGTATTGAAAAAACTGGTCGCGGTATTGCAAAAAAACGATTATCAAATTGCAGTTGAAGGACATACGGACTCTATCCCTATGCGTGGTGGGCGTTATCCTTCGAACTGGGAACTATCAGGTTCCAGAGCCGGTAGTGTGGTGCGTTACTTTGAGGCCAATGGGATTGAAAGTAAACGGCTACGGGCAGTGGGGTTTGCCGATACGCGACCATTGCAGTCTAACGAAAGTGCCGAAGGCAGAGCGCAAAACCGTCGAGTGGAGCTAACGATGGAGATCCCTAAGTCCAATCGTTAATCAGCGGATTTTAGAATAGAAAAACCCTCTACATCATGTGTTGTAGAGGATTTTTTTATGACTTTGTATGAGTATTAACTAATTTGCTGATCAATGCCTTTGATTTTAGCGAGCTGACCAAAATCAAACTGATGACGCCCTAAACGCTCTAAGAGTAAACACAGTGCGGCAGGAACAAACGCAGCAACTAAAAATGACTCAAGCAAGTAGGTCATCGGGCCAGTAGGTGTAGGGAATAAATAAAGCCCAGTGACTAACCCAGCAATGGTGCTAATGGTGGCATGAGTGCCGCTGATACGACGGCTGTATAAGCCATAGAATACGGGGAAAGCGGCAGCGGAGCAGAGCAAGTCAGCCAAGAGAAATAGGTACAAAACGCTTAAGCCCTTGGCCGAGGTATACCATACTGGAATCGCAAGCCCCCAGACTAGCCAACGGGATAAGCGCATTAACTGAGCACTGCTTAATTGAGGCATAATGCGGCGCGCATCCACAGCAATAATGCTGGTGACAGCACTGATGGCGGTATCCGCACTACTCATCACTAGCGCAAGACCAAGTGGAATCAATAACACCACAAACCAAATAGGTAGACTAGGTGCTAGGACGCTAAACAGGGCTACGGAGCTATCACCATCGGGCGTCCAGGCAACAAATGCCAGTCCAAATAGCCCCATGATAAAAATAAAGGGAACCACCAACAGACCACTAATCAGAAAACCATTTCGCATGGCCTTATCACTTTGTGCGGCATAAATACGTTGCCAGTTGCCTTGATGAAAGAGCCCCGTGAGTAAGATGGCTACAAAAAAAGTAATACCTGCTTTAATACCCACTGCATTACTGAGATCAAGCAACTGAGGGGCATTTTGCTGTAAACGCTCAATGGTAGGGGCGGCTCCGCCTACTGCATTCCAACCAAAGATCAGTAATAAAAACAGCAAGGGCAACATGACTAGCATTTGTACCTTATCCGTAAAGATACTGGCACGTAGCCCACCGTAAGAGGTGTAAATAAGCGTAGCCCCCAACACAACAGCGGCAGTTACGCCTAAGGGGATCGGAGCGATCAGAGTGACCAGCTTTGCCATCGCTGTGATTTCGGCTGTTAAAGAGATGAACATATAGAACATCATAATTAACAGGGTCAATAAATACATGGGTTTACCAAAACGATGGATCACATATTCAGTCAGGGTATGGCCTTGGGGCACCAGATCTCGCATCCGTTGCCCTAATGGAATCATGGCAAGGCGTGGGGACATAGAGCCAATCGCGTAACCAATCACGGCCCCTAAGCCGCCCCATGTTGCAGCCTGAGCGGGTGAGAATAAGATCCATGCCCCCAAAGAAGAGGCCAGTAACGTTAATACGGTCGCAAATGCACTTTGACTATTGCGAGCGACGATATAGTCTTCTAGACTATCATTGGCTCGGCGAGCATAGGCGACACCTGCTAATGCAAAAATGGCAGAAAAGCCAATTAGCCAAGCTAAGGTTGAAACTTCACTAAGCATAATCCCTCGACCTTTATCGATATGTATTTATAAGTAAAATTATGGGCATGGATAGATGCGTAGCACGGAGGAATTCCTTCCCTGCGCCGGCATTATCCGGATCAGGTGCTAAGGGTTAGTGTTGATCACACCTCTCAGCCAGTAGGCACCCCTAGGAACTGCACAAAGATTATGCAATTGCACCGCTTGTGTCAAATAAGATCGTACATTTTGTAGGACTTGTTTGGTGTGTTATTGTTTTTATTGACACGATACGTCTTATTATTTGTAATTTTGGAGGGGAAATGAATACTGCGGCATTAGCAATACAAGACCAAGTCGTTTTGATTACCGGTGGGGCCAGAGGGCTAGGGGCCGAGCTAACTCGGGCCTTTTTGAATCAAGGCGCTTGTGTGGTGATTAATTACTTGCAAAGTAAAGAGGCGGCTGAAACCTTAGTTGCCACTGCTCCCGATCGTGCAATTGCCCTTCAAGCGGATGTGTGTGATGCTCAAGCCGTAGCTGCTATGGTCGAGCAGGCTGAACGCCATTTCTCTAAAAAAATTACAACGGTGGTCAATAATGCATTACCTAGTTTTCGTTTTAATGGGGATGCCAGACCACACGCGCAAGACTTGAGCTGGGAACAAATGCATCAGCAAATGGAAGGCATATTGCGCGGAGCACTGAATACCATTCAAGCCACGATGGCTAGTATGGAGGCTCAACACTTTGGGCGCATTATTAATATCGGTACGAATTTATTTCAGAATCCAGTTGTGCCGTATCATGATTACACGGCAGCTAAAGCCGCCTTATTGTCATTTACACGCACGATGTCGCAGGATTTAGGACCAAAAGGAATCACGGTGAATATGATTTCAGGTGGTCTATTGCGTACTACCGATGCTTCCTCGGCTACCCCAGAAGCGGTATTTGATTTTATTGCGGCCAGTACCCCGTTGCGTAAGGTCACAGATCCTGCCGAGTTTGCCGATACGGCATTATTTTTTGCTTCGCCTTGGGCTCGCTCTGTCACCGGCCAGAACTTAGTGGTTGATGGGGGCTTAGTGAAAAACTAATGAGACAATTACACTTAAATTTATTTATTTATACATGCGGTCATCACCGTGCAGCGTGGCGTCATCCTGATTCACCGGTTGAGCGTTTAGGTGATGTTCGTTATTACGAAGAGCTCGCTCAGTCGGCGGAGCGCGCAAAACTAGATGCGATTTTCTTTGCTGACGGTCAGTATTTTGGGAATGTTGAGGATGGGCCGCAGTGGTTTTTAGAGCCGCTTACTTTACTTGGGCCATTGGCTCGTGCCACGGAAAAAATTGGTCTAATTAGTACGGTATCCAGTACTTTTCAAACTCCTTTTAATGCGGCTCGTATGCTCGCCTCGTTAGATCATATCTCCGGCGGACGCGTGGCGTGGAATGTGGTGACCTCTATGTACGACGTAGAGGCGCGTAATCACGGCTATGAGTCAATGCCTGATCATGCCTGGCGCTATGAGCGTGCTGTGGAGTTTATCGAATCAGCAAAAAAACTGTGGGACTCGTGGAGTGATCAAGCTATGGTGCTGGATCGTCAGGGTGCCTATGCGGATGCTAATCAGGTTAAACCCATTTTGCATCAAGGAACGCATTTCTTAGTTGATGGGCCATTGACTATTCCCCGTTCTCCACAGGGCCATCCGGTGTTGTTTCAAGCCGGAGCCAGTGAGCAAGGACGTCATGTGGCAGCACAGTTAGCCGAAGCCATTTATGCCGTCGCCTATGATTTACCTGCAGCCCAGGAATATTATCGTGATGTAAAACGACGTATCCTAGAGGCAGGCCGAGGGGTGGATGTACCTATTATGCCGGGCTTGGTGACCTATGTGGCCTCCACACACGATGAGGCCCTACGTAAGCAACGAGAGTTAGACGAATTGCTGCCTACACAGACGTCGTTACGCCAGTTAGGTATGTTTGTTGGACAAGATTGCACGGCATGGGAATTAGATGCTCCTGTGCCTAAACTCAAGCCCCTAGAGGAGTTTACGGGTCCTAAAGGGCGCTACAGTACCATTTTGCGTATTATCGAAACCGAAAATCCAACAGTACGCCAGCTATTAGGTCGTTTAGCAGCAGGGGGAGGGCATTGCACCATGGTGGGTACACCTGACTCGATTGCTGATCGCATGGAACACTGGTTCCGTAATGAGGGGGCAGATGGCTTTAATTTAATGCCACCAGCCTTGCCTTATAGTTTTAATGACTTTGCGGAACAGGTTATTCCTGTATTACAACAGCGTGGTTTATTCCGCACTGAATATACGGGCAATACGTTACGAGATCATTTAGGCTTAACCCGCCCCCAAGCTTGATCACGTGTGTTTTTATAGAGTCAAAGCGTCGTATTTTAGAATACGACGCTTTTTTTATTCATTGGTGCGAGGCGACCAAAAGGCTTGGCGGATTTTAGCATTGCGATTGAGCTGTTTAATGAGATGGTCCATATCGCGTTCATCAATGGAAGTCGCCATTAGGGTGGCCTCAATCTCAATTTCATCGTCCCCAAAAGGCCCTATGTCTAACTCAGCTAAGGGATAGTTACTGGATTTTAATAGTCGCTCTAAATCTGCCATGACAATTTGTCTATGGTTTGAAGCGGCAATAATATGAATAACATGAGTTAACTCACTGGCTTGGGCATCAATCGGAATGCGGTTAATTGCATTGACGAGGGGGCGCAGTAAGGTGTTGGCGGCTAAGACAAAAGCGGTAGCTAAGATGGCTTCGGCAATCAGGTCGGCTCCGGCACATGTGCCTATAGCGGCTGAGCCCCATAGCGTTGCGGCGGTATTGATGCCCCGCACCCCTCCGTCTTCACGCATGATAACCCCAGCGCCCAAAAAGCCGACACCAGACACCACATAGGCGGCGACACGTATCGCTCCATCAGCGCCACCTGTACGCATGGCCATATCAACAAAAATAGCGGCGCCCACGCAGACCAGTACGTTTGTGCGTAAACCTGCAGTACGTTGTCTGAATTGACGCTCTAGGCCAATGATAGAGCCCAAAATGAAGGCGGCCAATAGGCCTACAAAAGAATTAAGCAGCTCAAGGCTATCAAAATTAGTAATGGCATGCATAGCAGGATGTTTTCCCAAAAGGACAAGAGCGAGTTTAACTCGCTCTTGTTACACAATGATCACATAGAGGGTAAGAAAAGTGATCGAGTGTTCGGCTTATACGGCTGGCATTTCTAGAATCATGCTAGCAATATTAAAGTAAATCAGTACACCTGTGGCGTCACAAATAGAAGTAATAAGCGGGGCGCTGGCAGATGCTGGGTCTAACTTAAATTTAGTGAATAGGAAAGGGAGTGACATACCAATCACGCTACCGACAATCACAATAATAACCATGGTTAAGGAAACCACTAAGGCAATATCTATACCACCTCGATACACCCCAATAACGGAAACGGCAAGAGCCATACTGAGACCAAGCAGCAGAGCTACACTAATCTCTTTACCCAACATGGAGAACCAGTCTCGGCCACGCACATCGCCTGTTGCTAAAGCACGAACCATCAGAGTGGCACTTTGAGAGCCAGCGTTACCACCACTATCAACCAATAAAGGAAGGAAGAAGACCAGAGTCACCATGCTCTCAATGAGCTCTTCAAAGTGGGCAATCCCTGCACCAGAGAAAATATTTCCGAAAACAAGAACCACAAGCCAGAAAACACGCATACGATAGAGCAACCAGACGCTCGCATCCTTTAGCGATGCATTTAGTTTGCCGCCGATCTGACCCGTAACGGCGCCTAAACGCATTTGGTCCTCGGCGCTTTCTTCCTGCGCTACGTCTAACGCGTCATCGTGAGTCACAATACCCACCATACGTTGCTGATCGTCAACGACAGGTAGAGCAAGCAAGTCATAATGCGCAATTTGGGTTGCCGCTTCGTTTTGGTCTTCGTCGGCTCGTGCGTGAATAACCTCTTTGACCATAATGTCACGTAACGTGGCTTGCTGATTGGCTAACAGCAAATCACGCAAAGAGGCTGTTCCTTCAAGATGACGCTGTTTATCAATGATGTAGATTTGGTAAATGGTTTCCGCATCGGGTGCCTCTAAGCGAATGCGCTCTAGGGCCTCTGTCACCGTTAAATCAGCGTGTAAGCTGACATAGGCCGAGGTCATGATCGCCCCGATAGTTCCTTCTTCGTAGCTAGCTAGATTGCGAATGTCCTCGCGTTCAGCATGAGCTAGACCAGGCAGAATGCTTTGACGCTCTTCTTCGCTGAGGCGGTTATATAAGTCAGCTCGCTCATCGTGGTCCATTTTTTCAAATAACGCGGTCAGCTCCGATCGATTCATTAGTTGAGCTATGCTGGACTGAATGGAGGGCTCTAAATAGCCAAAGATGATGGACTGCTTATCTTGCTGGCAACGGCGTAGCAGCTGCAAGGCCTCTTCGGTGGAAACATGACCTAAAACAGTGGCAATGTCTGGGTAAGGTAAGCCATTGATGATATTACTGGCATTTTTCCAGTCGCTACGCGCCACAGCGCTTTGTGTTGCTTGGATAATGGTGTCGAGTTCCATATCAGTATCCTATTGATAATCATTATTGATTAGTTAATTAAAAAAATAGAAAGAACTGATCGCAATAAAAGAAAGGCGCAACTAGTCCTTGGAAATAAATCATTAATTAAAATGAAATAGATCCTAGAATGTATAGGCGTAATTATTCCTGCGAAAAATTAATTATAAAAAATAATTAATTACGCTTTATGATGATTGAGTTAGGAAAAGTAAAATCACCAAGGCCATTGCGCAAGCAAGCCAAGTAGGTACAAACAGGTCTAGGCCCAAAGAGGGCGATAGATAATTATTGTAGCGGTGTTTTTTGTGGGCGAAAGCCCTAAAGACACTGCATCCTAATAGGTATAGGACACAGTAAAGACAAGAGTACTGTGCCCTAGAATGCGCAACAACCGATCAGCGATCGGCTACTTTCACCAGGTTCGGTATCCACAGTAAGCTCTCCTTTTGTTGAAATCCAAACAAGTATAGCAGGGTTTTTACGGATAGGACAATCAATGTGTAAAAAAGAACAAAAGGTGTTTTTATTATTCAGTGGGTCAATGAATTGGTATGAGAAATAATCAATTGATTTATAAATAAAATAAAAGCACCAAATAGAAATGTTTTTTAATAAAATAAAATCGATTAGGTGCTGCTGCAGCCCGGTCCACGTAGTTGACTAACACCACCTAATTGAGAGTTAACTTGGATTTGTGTACTAATGCGTTCTTTGAGTGTGCTGATGTGGGATATCACACCAATGAGTTTGCCGCTTTGCTGTAATGACGCCAAGGTGTCTAGGGCGATGTCTAGGGCCTGTTCATCTAAGGTGCCAAAGCCCTCATCTAAAAACAACGAGTCAATACGAACTTGTTGACTGGCCATCGTCGATAGCCCTAAGGCCAGAGCTAAACTCACGATAAAGCTTTCTCCACCTGACAGATTTTTGGTAGAACGTATTTCACCCGCTTGGTAGTTATCCATAATATTGATATCAAGTGGTTGTTCTGTATCACGAATCAGCAGATAGCGAGGTGTCATTTTTTGGAGTTGCTGGTTCGCATGTCCGACCATGATGTCGAACGTAATGCCTTGAGCAAAATTACGGAATTTCTTGCCGTCAGCAGAGCCGATTAACGCGTGTAGTTTTGCCCACTTATTTAGTTCATTTTGTTGCTGCTCTATGTGTTGCAGTTGTTTTTGCTGTTGTGTTTTCTTTTGTTGATTGGCCTGTAATTGTTGATTGATGCTACCTATTTTCTGTTGTAGCTCACCAGAAACCTGTGCTAGTTGCGCAATACGTTGTTCTAGATCAGAAGCAAGGTCAAGGCTTAGTGCTAACGGATTTTGCGTGTCATTAGAGGCCAAGAGTAGATTCAAGGCGTCTTGGTGTTTAGCCATAGAGACCCCCAATAGTCGGCTACGCTCTTGACCTTTAGCAAGCTCGGTTTGTAGTAGCTGAAATTGCTCTTCTGTTTTTTTGAACTCTGTGGCGGCTATGTGTAGACGTTCCTGCAGTTGTTTTTCCTGTTGATTTGGATCTTGATCTGCAAATACCTGATATCGCTCGTTTTGGGTAGCATTGATGACCGATTGAGCCTGCTGCCATAGAGACGTCGCTTCAACGAGTTGCTCTTCGCAGTGACTGATTTGCTCTGTTTGGTATTGGTGGCTTAGTTGCAATTCCTGTTGTTTTGGTTTCAGGTCAGCCACATTGCGTTGGTGCACTACCCATTGATCGTAGCGTTGAGATAAGCCGAGCAGCACCTCATCGACTTGATTAGCGTGAGTGATCGGTTGAGCATAAGGCTGTAGTTGTTGGTTCAGGGTCGCTAGTGTTTGTTGATATTGCTCTGTGTAGGTACTGAGGTCTTGTTCAAGGCGCTGTAGCTCGGACTGTTCTGTGTGTTGTTGTAATCGGTTCGCTGCTAAGTCTTGTTCGATTTGGCGTTGTTGTTGCTGTGCTTGAGCAAGCGCTTGTTCTAGAGCAAGGTGCTGCTTTTCTAGCTGTTGGAGTTGCTCTACGATCTGGGCGCATTGAGCGCGTTGTTGTTCGTTTTTTAGATACGCTTGCTGTAATAGTTGGGTTAGCTCCGGGTGTGTGGCTGGCAGCGCCAATGACTTACACAATGGAGCTACGGCCTGTTCCGTGTCGAGTTGCTGAGCTTGAGAGAGAGCGATGTTTTTTTCATATTGTCCGATCATGGCCCGATGTTGAGCTAAGGCCTCCTGTTGAGCTTGCAGATGGGATCGAGTCTCTTGTCGTTGTTGATTGATCTGCTGTAGCGCATCGTCTAACTCATGGGTTTGCTCGGTGATACCGTGCGTATAGGGGTGCTCTAGAGCCCCGCATAACGGACAGGCCTCACCCTCTACAAGCTGATGGCGTTCAGCCTCTAGTGCTTGAATGCGATGGGTTAAATCAATAGAGCGCGTGATTTGCTCGCGTGATTGCTCTAAGAGGGCAAGGTGTTTTTCATTTTGAGCGAGCGCGTCTTTTGTGTGTTGCTCTGCGTCCTGTGCTTGTGCAATGTCTTTCTGTGTTTGTTGGATTTGATCAAGCAAAAACAGACCTTGTGTATGCAATCGTTGTGCAGTAATGATGTGATTTTGCTCATGGACTAACTGTAGATGTTGCTGATGCCAGTCAGCGCTGGATTTGCCATCTAATAGCTGTTGTATGGACTGCAGATGTGTGCGCTGTTGATCGGCCAGTTGTGTGGAGTTGGCTTGTGCTTGTTTTTCTTTGATTAAAAGAGGCGACTCGCGTTGTTGAGTTTGTTGTAGTGCTTGTTGCGCCTGCGTGACAGCGGAAGCCGTATGTTGTTGGGATTGATACGCTTGTTGTAGCGCGGAGGCGTGATTACGAAGCAGAGCTAAATCAGCGACTAATTGGGCATCAGCGGCATGCTGCTCTAAAAATTGGGTAGAGCTTTGCAGATCGCTCTGTAAAAGTTTGGCTAGTTCTACTTGTTCTGAGCGCTGTTGTTCAATGGTGTTTTTACGTGCAGTTATTTTTTTGACGAGCGCATGTGCCTCATCTAGACGGTTTTTTTGCTGCAAAATGTCGGCATCAAGCCTACGCACCTTTTCGTATAAAGGACGAGCTTGCTCTAGTGCTTGATGAGAGGAGTCGTAATGTGCTTGTGCTTGTGTGCGTTGTTCAGTGAGTTCTTGGCATTGTGCATACAGCTGTGACAGCACCTGTTCGGTTTGTTGTAAGTTGTGCTGATCGTCTTTGATTTGCTGCTGATAATGCAGTTGCTGCTGTTCTTGGTTTAGTAAGGTTTGTAGTTGAGTCGATTGATTCTGATAATCTTGTTTTTGTTCTATTAGGTTTTGTTCCGTTGAGCTATCTAATAAACTGAGCAGTTGTAGCTCAGTGGTGAGTTGCTCTAGCTTTTTACGTTCCGTGCTGTAGCGTTCATGTGTCAGTATAGAGATGCGGCTATAAATAGCCGTGCCAGTGATTTGTTCGAGTATAGGGGCTCGGTCATCGGCTTTAGCTTGTAAAAAAGCGGCAAAGCTGCCTTGGGCAAGCAGCATTGATCGTGTAAATCGTTCAAAGTCCATGCCGGTTAATGCCTCTACCTCTTTAGAGACGGCATTGAGCTGGTTTGCAATGATTGCTCCGTCCGTTAAGGCGGATAATTCATGTTTAGGCTGCTGTAATTCGCCTTGGGGACTGCGTCGAGCACGATGATGACTCCAATGAACGCGAAACTGTCCTTTCACTGTCTCAAAGCAGAGCTCAGCAAAGCATTCGCCAGTGCGTCTAGACATAATTTCATTGTCACTTTTAGTGATACGTCCTAGACGAGGCGTCTGACCATATAAGGCTAAACCAATCGCATCTAAAAGCGTGCTTTTTCCTGCACCGGTAGGGCCTGTAATTGCAAAAATCCCCGCCGATTCGTACTCAGGATGGGTGAAGTCGATATGCCATTCACCGTACAAGGAATTCAAGTTTTTAAAACGCAACGATAAAATACGCATACCACAAACCTAATGAGAGGAAGAGGAGGGGGGGAGATCTAAGGCTAAATGCCATATTTCTTGGAACGCAGCGGTTAGCTCAGGCTGTTGGTTGGGTTCGATCTGATGGCTATCTAGGCAGCGCTGAAACACGTCCAGTTCAGATAGTTGCTCTAAGCTTTCTTGTTCATGGGACTGAAGCAGAGCGCTGGGTGCAAGCGCTTGATTTTGGATGCGTAATACCTCAATCGTGCTGTTTTGTACCAGGGCTTCAATTTTTTCGCGTAAATCCGGCATCAAAGTGGCGGCGGAGTAAATCACCTCTACCCAAATGGATTCGTTTTCCTGCGTCAGGGTCGTTAGTTCAGCGTGAAGTTGATTCCAGTCGCCGCGTACGCGCTGTAGCCGCTGAAAGACGGGAATAGCCAACAGGCTGACCTGCACGGTTTGGTCGGACCCAAGTCGAACTAGGCAAAGGGATTTTTGCTGTTTGGCTTCACCGAACCCCATGGCGATGGGCGAACCGCTGTAGCGAATCGTGTCGTTGTTAGCGACTGACTGCGGAACGTGTAAATGCCCTAAGGCAACATAGTCAAAACAGTCAGGAAAGCAGTCCGCCGAAATATGCGCCAAACTGCCCACATATAAATCCCGCACCCCATCGTCAGCCAGTGTTTTCCCACCCGCGGCAAATAAATGACCTGTTGCAATCAAAGGCACAGGATGCGTTAACGTTGCATTAAGTTGTTGGGCGGCCTGCGCGACCTGAGCGTAATGCTGTTGAATACCTAACACCGCATTTTTTGCCTTGTCCTCAATGGTTTCACCGGCTTGGACTAGGCGAACATCTCTATCACGTAGATAGGGTACCGCACAGACAATCAGTTCTGGTGTGCCTGAGGCATCTGTTAAAAGCAGAACCTCGTCAGAAATAGAGTCCAACGGGCTAGCCTGCCCTACAACATGAATGTCCAGCGCGTGCAGTAGGTCTTTTGGGGCATTGATAAAAGTAGGCGAGTCGTGATTGCCAGCAATAATAATGACATGCCTACAGCACGTGTTGGCGACCTGACACAAAAATTGATAGTACAAACTTTGCGCCTGATGGCTGGGGGCGCTGGTGTCAAAAATATCCCCCGCCACGATAAGAACATCAATGTGCTGCTGTTGAATGGTAAGAAGTAACCAATCCAAAAAAGCACTAAATTCATGGTCGCGTCTTTTGTCATAGAGCAAACGCCCTAGATGCCAATCAGAAGTGTGGAGGATATTAAGGGACATGGTGTAAGTGAAAATTTAATAAGCTGTATAAAAATACAGTGTACTGTGGATTGGGTAGGTCTACAAATGTGGAAAATACTGAGTTATATGGTGGGGTTTTTAGAAAAACCCGTAAATTCAATAACTTGATTACGTCCTGCCCGTTTAGCTTTGTATAGGGCGTAGTCTGCTCGCTGTGTCAAATGGTTGACGTTAATACTTTTTCCCTCTTGGTGGGGGTGCATGGTTGCTAGACCTATACTTACGGTAATCAATGAGGTCTTATCGCTATAGAGGTGCTTGTAATTTTTATTGCTAATATGAGCACAAATACGATTTCCTATGAGCAAGGCATCCTTAGCACTCGTGTTTGGCAGCAATATTGAGAACTCTTCCCCGCCATAGCGTGCTACTAGGTCAGAGGATCGGCCTACTACACTAGAGAGTTGTTGAGTTATAAACTTTAAGCATTCATCGCCTTCTAAATGACCATATGTATCATTGAATTTTTTAAAAAAATCAATATCTATCATTAAAAATGAGATTGGTGTGTGGGAGCGATATGCATTAGCCCACTCTCTATCTAAGCTTTCATCTAAAGCAAGACGATTCGCTACGTTTGTAAGAGCGTCTATTCGCATCATGCGCTCTAGCTCTAGAGTGAGTTTTTTTTCTCTTTTCCAGCCTTGGTTCTGTATGTAAATTAAACCTGATGATGCGATTAATAAATACAAAACCATCGGTGTAGCTAAGCCCAGTAACTCTTGAGGGCTACTTTTTAAGACTTCATTACTGTCAACTTTGGAAACCAAAATCCAAGGGGACTGATTAATTAATGTGGATGTCGCTATTACCTTTTCATTACGATAATCGGTCGTATCGAAAAGTCCATGCATATCACTAAGAGGGGTTGAGAGAAAATTATTTTTCTGATGTTCTAAAGCATTGTGACGCAAAGGACTAAGTAGTACCGTCTTATCTCCATCTTGCATAATAAGATTGCTTTCGGCTGTTTTACTAATTCCTGGCCATTTTTCTATGAGTGTGTAAAGTGACTTACGTACATCCGTAACAAGCCAAACGCTGGCAATAGGTTGATTTTTTTGATCATAAATGGGTGTAATAACACCAAAAAAAGGAAAGCCAAAGAAAGGATGTAAACGTGGTTCTATCGCGATAGGGCTCGCTACTTGAAAGGCTTTATGCATGGCTATAAGCTCTTCATCAGGCAATTCCAGATTGGTTTTTCCTAACTCATCTAAGACAATATTACCGTTTAAGTCAACCAAATACGCTGCGTTATAGCTGTGTTGCTCTTGCATAATACGCAAGGTATTACTGATATGTTCTTGGATACCCTTTTGTGAGTTAATGTCGAGCTCCTCATTGAGCCAGTAACTAATAGTGCTGTTAAGGAGAAGGTCCTCTGTAATATGTGCAGCATCAATGAGATGACGCTCGCGCCACAGCTGTATATTAGCGCGCTGTAGTTGATTTATTAGTTGCAGCTCGTTTTCGGCAAGATGCTTTTTTTGTGTTTGACGCTGAGTATAAAAAAAGAGTAGAGTCCAGATCAATAACAGAGCAAACAGTATAATAATAAAGATCGTAGTTCTGTGCCTTGGTTTTGCTTTAATATGAGCATCCATACCAATTTTCCGAATTTTAAAATTTACGTATTAATCATTATAAATGGATTTGCTTATGGTTACGCGACGTCAAGTGCTTATTACCCCAATTTCGCTTATGGTTATGGGGGCAAGTCAATCGGTTTTAGGGTCTACAGCAGATAAAGACACTGTGAGAATTGGCTTATCACTAGCTCCAAGCAGTCTCGATCCGACTAGCACAGCAGAAATCGTAGTAGCTCAAGTCCTTCATTATAATGTGTTGGAAGGGTTGGTACAGCTAGATGAAAAAGGAAACGTGGAGCCTTGCTTAGCGAGAGAGTGGCAGATTTCTGATGATGGAAGGACTTATATTTTTCATATCAAGCCTAATGTTTTTTTTCATAATGGTAGAGAGCTAAACGCAAATGTAGTTAAATATAGTCTAGAGCGCGCTATCTCATTAAAAGAAAAAAATAAGCTTTACAAACCATTTTTTAGTGGTGTCGAAAAAATATTAGTGCTAGATGATAAAACTGTTGCGATACAGATCGAGCATCCTGATCCATTAACTTTGTTTAGATTAGCCGAATCACCTGCTGCTATTGTACATCCGGAAACAGTTGATCAGCTAGGGACCTATCCAATAGGAACAGGTCCTTTTCAGTTTGTTGAGTATAAAAATAAAGAAAAGATAGTTTTAAAAAAATCAGATGATTATCATGTAAATCAATTGATACGAATTGATTTAATTGAGTATTACTTTATCCCTAGTCCTGAGGAGCAGCTTAAAGCAATTAAATCAAATAGGATAGATCTACTTTTTCATATGACAGCCTTAAATACTTACGAGTTTCAGAATAATAGTCAGTATGAGGTGCTTAGAGGAGATTCAACAAGTAAGGTTTTACTGGCCATCAATAATAAAAAAGAACCATTAAATAATTTAAAAGTTAGACAGGCCTTATCTCATGCTATAGATCGTGAGACATTAATACGAGAAGCTTACTTAGGTCAAGGTCGAGCCATTGGTAGTCACTATGCAGTCAGTGAGATTGGTTACATTGATCTAACGAGTGTGTATCCATTTGATATTGAAAAGGCTAAACGTTTACTTGCTGAAGCAAATGTGGAGTTACCCATATCATTAAATTTATCATTGCCTCCGACACCCTATGCGATGGCAGGTGGCCCTGTTATCGTAGAAGCACTAAAAAAAATTGGTATACATATAAACCTAATTCAACTCAGTTGGGATCAATGGCTATCTACTGTATTTAAAGGTGATTTTGACTTGAGCCTCATTTTGCATGCTGAGCCTTTAGATTATTATATTTATGCGGATTCAAATTATTATTTTGGTTATAGTAGCCCTGAATTTGATCAACTGCTGAAAGGCTACAATCAAATTTATAACCCGAGGTCACAACGTCAAGTCCTACAAGAAATTCAAAGAAAGCTAGTGGATGATGCTGTGAATGTGTGGCTATTTACACCTGAAATTGCAACTGTAGTACGGCGGGGTTTAAAAGGTGTCTGGATGCATTACCCGACTTTTTCCCACTCTGTAAAACAGATGTATTGGATGTGACTTTACTTGGAGGAAATCAAGCATGTCACAAGGGCGCAGCATTCGACTCTTTTTAGTAGACGGATCACCTAAAGGCTTAATGACCGCAGAAATTGTCAATAACCCCGCCCTAAAGGGCGAGGCTTGCCGGATTCAATCTGAGCTTGCCTAGATTGACCAGACTCAGCGCTGTTAGGGCGCTACGTTGTAACGAAGTCCAAGACGCACCGTGGGATGCT